>JBAVPS010000126.1:0-11520 GCA_049693315.1 Rhizomicrobium sp.
GATCGAGGAAACCGCCCAATCGACCCCCTACCCGCGCAAACCGGCCACGCCCCCGGCCCGCCGTGGGGCCAAACCGGCCCCCGCCACCCTGATGGGCGAGGTGGTCGGGCCCAAAGCCCCGGCGACCGGCAGCAGCTCGAAGCGGGAGGCGTTTCGGGCCTTTATGCTGAGCCGCCACCTGCGCGCCACCGAATGGGCGAAAAAGGCCAATGTTCCGGCAGCCCTGATTTACAGCTATCTCACCGGTCGGTCGGCGTCGATTCCGCCGGATGTGCTGGCGGCGCTGGCCAAGGTGGCCAAGGTCAAACCCGACGACATGTTTAAAATTTAAATTCCGGGGCCCGCTGCACGCCTTGCTCTGCCTGTGCTACACTGGCAGTCGCAAAGGACCGCGATGGAAAGCAACGACCATTTTCTCGACGGAAAATTCCTCATTGCCATGCCCGGCATGCAGGACCCCCGTTTTGAGCGCAGTGTCGTACTGATCTGCTCGCACACGCCCGAGCAGGCGATGGGCCTTATCATCAACAAACCGGTTGAGGGGCTGGCCTTTGGCGAGCTGATGCGGCGTTACGATCTGCACAGCGATGCCAGTCTTCCCGACGTACCGGTAATGTTCGGTGGCCCGGTCGAGCTTAGCCGTGGCTTCTTCCTGCACAGCCCCGATTATAACGGTGGCGAAAACACCCGCATTGTCACCGAAGATTTGTCGCTCACGGCCGATGTCGATATTTTGCGCGCCATATCCGAAGGGCGCGGCCCAAAGCGCTGTCTGCTGGCGCTGGGGTATGCCGGCTGGGGCGAAGGCCAGATCGAAACCGAAATGCTCGATAATGGCTGGATCCATTGCGATGCCGATGCGACCCTGGTGTTCGATGCCGAGGCTGAAACAATCTGGACCAAGGCCATCGCCAAAATGGGCGTCGATCTGTCGGGGCTAACCGGCGCATCAGGCCGGGCCTGAAAGCGCCCCCCGCCATCAGCCAACGACCATAGGAACATGCACGGCCTGGGTGGCCATGCATGTCCGTTTCAGAAAATCGTTATTCCCGGATTTCGCTGTCGCCAGCGCGGAAATGCTGGGCGATAAAGTTCAGGGTTTCTTCCAGCGATAACGGTTCGGCAAACAGGAAACCCTGCCCCAGCGTTACGCCCAACCCGGCCATGCGCGCGGCATCCTCTTCGCTTTCGATGCCATCGGCGATCAGGCGGTGCTTGGCCGCCACGCCGGTAAGCTGGGTTGCAACAGACGCATCGCCGCTGCCGTCACGGATAACGAAACTGCGGTCCAGCTTGACGCTGTCATACGGCACACCGTTCAGCCCCTGCAGCGGGGCTTTGCCGCAATTGTAGCAAATCGCGGTCAGACCGGCCCCTGCCGCCCGCAGCCCGGACCAGCGCGCCGCATCACTGGCCGCCAGCACATCTTCGGCGGCCCCCATCAGCAGTGAACGTGGTGCCAGTTCGCCCTGACGGATCTGCGCCGCCACAAAGGCATCGAAATCGGCTTCCTGCCACTGGCGGCGCATCGGGGTAACCTGCACAAACAGCGCTTCGGACAGCGGGAAATAGCGCTGCCATTCGGCCAGATGCCCGGCGGCACGCGCCAGTACAAAACGGCCGAGCGCCTGCACCAGTGCGGCATCAGCGGAATGGGCAATCAGATCACACGGTGCCGCCGCCCCCAGGGTGGGATGACGCCAGCGCGCCTTGGCCTCGAACCCGGCGAGCGTGCGGTCGGCCAGCCGGATAATCGGCTGATAGCACAGCTCGATCTCGTCACCTTCCAGCGCCCGGCGCATTTCGTCTTCGATCCCGGCGGCATCGGCAGGGGCCATGGCTTCCAGACCGGGGGCGTAAACCTGCGCCCGGTTGCCACCCTGAAAATGGGCCAGCCGCAGCGCCACCGCACCGGCATTGATCAGATTGAACGGGTCACGCACACTGCGCCCATCGACCAGACCAACGCTGACCGGCGCGCGCAAGGAACGCCCGTCAATGCGATAGGGCTCGGCACACAGCTGCACCAGTTCGGCCCCCAGATCGGCGGTGGCACCACGGGCGTCGTTCATCAGCAGGGCGAAGGAATCGCCACCGACGCGGAAGATCTGCGCCTTGCCGTGGAAGCGTTTGGCCAGACGCTCGCCCAGCCGCGACAACAGCTCGTCACAGGCACCGTCGCCTTCGGTGGCACGTAAAGACTTAAAGCCGTCGATATCGACCAGACCATAGCGGATCGATTTGAGCCGCGGCCCCAGCGTATCAAGGGCTTCCATCAGCGCCACACGATTGCCCAGACCGGTCAGCGCATCGCGCAGGGTGCGGTCCATGGCGGCAGCTTCGGCTTCCTTGCGCATGGTGACATCGGCGAGCAGGCCGACGCAGCGTTCGGCACCGGCTGCCCCATTGCCCTTGGTCGCAGCCCTCAGTTCAAACCACAGATACCGGCCGTCTTCATCACGGGCGCGGAACTCGATGCGGAAAGCGTAATCGGTCTGGCGGCAGAAATCGGCGATAGCCTTTTCATAGATCGGCCGGTCTTCCGGGTGCAGACGGGCCAGCCACACCCCGGTGTGCCAGGTGTGAATGCGCCGGCCAAGACCCAGCAGCACCGCCGTTTCGCGGGACAGCACCACGGAATCGTTCTTGAAGTCGATCTCGAACACACCCTGGAACGAGGCATCGATTGCCTCGATCGCGGCATGGGGCACGACAGGGGCCGGACTGGCCGACGGACCGTGGCGCATGAAGGCCATCAGCCCGACGCCCTCGCCCGCCACCAGAGCCAGAATCAGCAGCACCGCACCGGTGGCCAGAAAGCCACCAGCGATGTCGGGGGCCAGCGGATTGGCGCCAAAACCACCCAGCGCGGCATAGCCTGCCACCAGATTATAGAGCGCGAACATGATGGCGCTGGGGGCCAGAGCGCGGGCAGCGTGCGAACCTTTGCCCGCCCAATAGACGACGTAGACCGCCACGCCCATCGCCGTCGGCACTGCGAAGGTACCGATGATCGCGGTGGCCAGCGGCAGACCGAGATAGGCGGCCAGCGACATCGCCACCAGCGCATAAAGCGCCCAGATCCAATGCCGCTCGAACCGTGGCCACACCGCGCGCAGCGGCAGCAAGGTATCGACCAGCCTGAGGCCTGCGGCCATGGCCAAACCGCCAAACAGGGCTTTCAGACCATAGGGCCCACCGATCGGGGTAATCAGACTGCCATCAAACAGGCCAATCGAAGTCAGCCGCATCAGAAGCAGCGACAGCAGCATTAAAGTGGCCCAACGCGGCGGTGCGTGATGGGACATGAAGGCAAGCCCACCGGCAATCGCCGCCGCCGCCGCCACCAGCCCCGCCACCGTGGCGATGAAGATCGCCATCCAGCGGTTATGGGCAGACAGCGCCGGTTCGGTCCACGACATCAGCGAGGGCGGATCTTCCGCCCCGCTCATACGCACCGCCAGCACGGCGGAAGACTGCGCCGGCAATCCGATACGATAGGTGCGGCGACCATAATCGCGCACATTCTCTATACTCACCGCCGGATTGGGGCTGGAAATCTGTAAAATAGCGGGGCGCAAAGGATGGGGCAGCAGGGTGTAGCCCATGCCCGGCGGCTGACCGGCCTGCAAAACGCGAAACACCGGACGATTGGAAGCGTTGACCGCGGTGAAGACATACCAGCGGTCCTTGCCTGCCTCTGCTGCCTTGGCCCCTTCGGGATGATAGGCGGTCAGACGGTATTTCAGCTCGATCACCCCGACAGCGCCGTCAAAGCTAACTGGCTGTGGCTGGGCCGGGGCCGCGGGGGCGGCCTGAGGCCCGGCCTCAGTGGGGGTAGCCTGTGCCGTATTGCCGCCCGCATTGGGAGCAGCGTTGGGGGCAGCGGGTGATGGTGCCGCCGCCGGGCGGGTTTGCGGCATCGGCAGGTTTTCGTCTGCCACGACCACAGGTGTCGGGGAGGCCTTTACCACCTTACTGTGATGGGAACGCGGATAAGCCGCAGGCGCGAGCATCAGGACAGCCGCGGCCAAAGCGAGGCTCCGCCAGACAGTACGTTTACACAACCGGCTGATCATTCAGGCTTTACCGCTGATTGCAAAGTGGGCTCCACTTCCTGCGCTAAAAGCGCAAACAACACATGATCGCACCACTGCCCGTTGATCCGAAGATAGGATCGGGCCAGACCTTCCTGACGAAAGCCGGCCTTGACGAGCAGATTGCGCGAAGGCTCGTTGGTGGGCAGACAGGCCGCCTCCAACCGATGTAAACCGAGCGTGGCGAAGACAAACGGAATCAGCGCCCGCACCGCGTCGAACATAAACCCGCGACGGGCAAAAGGCTCGCCAATCCAGTAGCCCAGCGCACAACTTTGCGCGACCCCGCGCCGGACACTGGCCAGATTGCAGCCGCCCAGCAACGCATCGTCTTCACGACGGAAAACAAAGAAAGCATAGGCGGTATCGAGCCGCGCCTCCTTGGAATAGCGTTTGAGGCGGCGGCGAAAGGCGCGTTTGGTCAACTCGTCACTGAGCCAGGACGGCTCCCACGGGGTGAGGAATTCGCGACTTTCGCTGCGCAGGGCGTTCCAGGACGGATAATCGGACATCCTTGGATAGCGCAAATAGACGCCCTGGCCAGACAGCACCGGCAACTGCCCGCCCGGAAAGGTCAGGCCGCGCATGAATGCCATCGGACCGGAAGCCTTTCTCATCCGCCCAGTCTCACCCCTTATGCTGCCCCGCCGAAACGACCGGCAAAACTGTCATATGCCTCGAACCCCGCCGCCGGACCACTGACCGCCAGCGCCGGACGGCCCTGCATCAGCTTGGCCCCGAAACGGCGCACATCGGCCACGGTAACCGCATCGAGCTTTTCGGTCAGCTCGGCCACGGTCAACACCTTGCCATAGTGGAACATATGCCCGGCGATCATCTCGATCCGGGTGCCCGGCCGTTCCAGCCCCATCAGCAGCCCCGCCTTAAGCTGGGCCTTGGCGCGGGCGACTTCTTCTTCATGGGCGGTTTCGGCCAGATTGGCCATTTCGCCAGCAATCACCGGACCGATTTCGGCAGCGCCCGCCTGACTGGTGCCGGTATAGACGCCGACCACGCCGCTATCGCGGGCGCACTGGGCATAGGCATAGATCGAATAGCACAGCCCGCGCTTTTCACGGGCTTCCTGAAACAGACGCGAGCTCATGCCGCCGCCCAATGCGGTGACATAGACCTGCGCGGCGAAATAATCCGGATCGTTCGAGGCCACGCCCGGCAATGCCATGGCGACATGGGCCTGTTCCAGATCGGACAGATCGCGGCTGTGACCGCCAACAAAGCGCGCCGGGGCCGGGACCGCCCCGGTACCTTCGGCCAGCGTGGCAAACTTTTCTTCAGCCATGGCCAGAATGGCGTCATGGTCGATGGCACCGGAAGCGGCCAGCACCATATCGCCCGCCCGGTAATGGCTGTGCAGATAGTCGAACAGATCATTCGACTGCATGGCGTTGACGGTGGCTTCTTCACCCAGCACCGGCCAGCCCATCGACTGATCGGGATAGGCCAGTTCCTGCAACGTATCGAAAATCAGATCGTCCGGGGTATCGCGGACCTCGCCGATTTCCTGCAGCACCACCTGACGCTCGCGCGCCAGTTCTTCGGTGGCATAGGTCGGGTTGATCAGGATATCGCCCAGGATATCCATCGCCAGTGGCACATCATCTTTCAGCACCCGGGCATGATAGGCGGTCTGCTCGCGACCGGTATAGGCGTTGAGAATACCGCCCACCGCTTCGATCTCGAAAGACAGTTCACGCGCCGAACGACGCTTGGTACCTTTGAAGGCCATATGTTCGAGCATGTGAGAAATACCCATCTGGGCCCGCACCTCGCAGCGCGTACCGGTATTCACCCACACGCCAACTGCGGCGCTTTCAAGCTGGTCCATCGGGTTGCTTGCTACAATCAACCCGTTGGAAAGTCGGGAAATTTTTACATTCATGAGAGGACCACTGTAGCCTCGATATGGGCGCGAACCAAGCCCGCATCGGCCGCCAGCACTGTGCAGCGTTCAGGGGCGGTCAGGATACCTTTAAGCCGTTGCGGCAATTCGGGATTTTCCCCTGTCGCCTCGACCACGGCGGGGGCAAACTTGGCCGGATGCGCTGTGGATAACACAACAACCGGTGATTTAGTCGTGGGTTTCAGCCCGTAAGCCGCGGCCATCGCCACCCCGGTATGGGGATCGATCAGCTTGCCCGTCTCGGCCTTGACGCGGGCCATAGCGGCCAGCGTGGCGGCATCGTCAAAGCGCACCGCGCCATAACGTTCGGCCAGTGCATCGCGCACCGCAGGCGGCAGCGTGATCGATTTTGTCCGCGCAAAGTCGGCAAAAACCTCGGCCGTCCAGGCCGCATCACGGCCCGAAGCTTCGTACAGGGCGCGCTCGAAATTGCTCGCCACCTGAATATCCATCGACGGGCTGATCGTCGGCTGCGCCGCCCCCGCAGCATAGATGCCGTCATTGAGGGCGCGGGCCATGATGTCGTTGGCGTTGGTGGCCACCACCAGCTTTTCGACCGGCAGGCCCATGCGCATCGCCGCTTCACCGGCAAAGACATCGCCGAAATTGCCCGTCGGCACCACGAAGACCGGTCTGGCACCAAGTTCAGCCGCAGCGGTGAAATAGTAGACCGTCTGGGCCGCAATGCGGGCGAAGTTGATCGAGTTCACGGCGGTCAGCGAGACTTTGTGGGCAAAATCCGTCTCGGCAAACAGGGCTTTAACGATGCTCTGGGCATCATCAAAGGTGCCCTCGATCGCGATGTTGTGCACATTGGCAAAGGCCGAGGTCGTCATCTGACGGCGCTGGACCTCGCTCACCCGGCCCTTGGGGTGGAGCACAAAAACCTCGATATTCTCAAGGCCGCCCAGCGCGGCAATCGCCGCCGAGCCGGTATCGCCCGAGGTCGCCGCCAGCACACAGGCTTTGCCGCCCTTTTTCTTCAGGCTGCGGGCAAACAGCTTGCCCAGGATCTGCAGGGCGATGTCTTTAAACGCCAGCGTCGGGCCATGATAGAGCTCGAGCAGATGCAGACCGGGGGCAATCTCGGTCAGCGGCGCGATCCGTTCGTCATCAAAACCGGCATACGCCGCCTTGATGTCGGCGGTCAGCTCCCAGTCGGCATAGGAATCCCCGGTCAGCCGCTCCAGCACGGTGCGGGAAACCTTCCAGTAAGGCTGACCGGCAAAGGCAGCGATTTCTTCCGGGCTGAAACGCGGCCAGATGTTGGGCAGATATAATCCGCCATCGGGGGCCAGGCCTGCCAGAAGCATGTCGGCAAAGGACAGATGCGGGGCCCGCCCGCGCGTGCTTACATAATGCATGGGAAATAACCGAGAGTTGCTGCGCCACGAATTTCGAGGCCGCACGATATTAGATGGGAACCCAGATTAAAAGAGATGGCCGTGGCCGCCATATGCCCCGCCGATATACAGCCCGGCATAGAGCAGGAGCCACAATAAAATGCCGAAATGCCAGAACCAGGCTGCCGCCTCAAAGCCGAAATGGCCTTTTGCGCGGAAATGCCCGGCAACGGCCCGCACCAGCGCCACGGTCAAAAAGACCGTGCCTAAAGCCAGATGGACGCAGAAACTGCCCATAATAAGGATAAAGAGCGAGCCATAGATCGCCCCCGGGCTGCCGATCACCGCGATCAGATTAATGTGGGCCGGATCGGTCAGCGGCATAAAGACCGCGTGGTTAAAGCCAAAACCAAACGGCAGGTGAGACAAATCGCCGATCAGCAGCGCCAGCCCGCCCGCCGCCAGAAAGACGCTTACCCCCAAAGCCTGAATCGTACTGCTTTTATGGCTCTGGGCGATGGCCCGGCGGGCCCACACCACCGTAGTGGCCGACAGCAGCAGCACAAACAGCGCCAGAAGCGGCAGATGCCAGGGATCGGCAGGGTGAATCCCGACGGGCGGCCAGCCCCCCTGAGCCTCGGCCGACAGCGCAACATCGAGATAGACCCATAACAGAGCGGAAAAATAGACCGCCTCGATCAGCATCACCAGCGCCATGGCAAAGCGTAAGGACAGCTTCACCACCGGGCTGAGTTCGCTGGCATGCACCGATTCGGCAACCATATCGCGCCACCAGCCCACCAGCGTGAAGGCCAGCAGCACCGCCCCGCCCAGACAGATGAAGCGGCAGATGAACGGCGGCAGGCCGAAGAAATCGATCGTGGTGTTGAGCCACAGCACCCCGCCCAGCGCAATGATGAAGGCGCTGAGCCCGCCCAGAAACGGCCATGGGCTTGGTTCGGCCAGATGGTAATCATGTTTGACGTTCATCTGTCTTTCCTAGCGTATCTTGGCCCAGCGTATCTTGGCCCAGCGTCTTTTGGCCCAGCGTGGCGGAGGTTCCTATGGAAACGGCCCACCGTTCTTTATTTCGCCGCAACTTTGCGCACAAAACCGGTTCCCACTTTTGCGCCCGTTGGATGGGCTTTTTTGGTGCAACTTTGCGCGCAAAACCGGGTCCCACTTTTGCGCCCGTTGATAGAGCTTCTTTATTGGCGCAACTTTACGCGCAAAACCGGTTCCCACTTTTGCGCCCGTTGCGCTAGCGTATCTTAGGCAATTCGTCGAAGGTCTGATAGGGCGGCGGCGATGACAGGGTCCATTCCAGCCCCTCGGCCGCATCCCACGGATTAATCCCGGCCGGGCGGCGGTGGACAAAGGCCAGCGCCAGCGCCAGCGGAAACAGAATCTGTGCCACGGCCAGCAATTCGCCCCCCGTCGAAGCAATCCGGTTCCACCCGGCAAAGGCCGCCGGATAGTCGGCAACGCCCCGCGGCATCCCCGCCAGCCCCAGAAAGAACATCGGGAAAAAGGCCATATTGGCCCCCACCAGCGTGAGCCAGAAATGCAGCTTGGCCAGAAGCTCGCTATGGCGGCGACCGCTGAATTTGGCAAACCAGAAATAGCAGCCAGCGAACCCGGCAAACAGCGTCGGCAGGGTGAACAGGTAATGCCAGGCGGCAATCTCGTAAGCGGTTCCGTGCAGCAAGGTGCCCGCCCCGCCATTTTCGACCATGGTGGCCAGCGCCCCCAGGGTGAAGATGGGCAAAAAACCGATCGCCCACAGCATCGGCGAGGTCAGGCGGATCGCCCCGCCCCACAACGTGTTGACGAGGCAGAACACCACCACGCCCATCGGCACCACCACCGCCAGACCGGCCACCAGAAAGAAGGCCCGTGCCTCAACACTTAAACCCGTCGTCACCAGATGCTGGCCCCAGCCCATCAGACCGATCAGCGCCATGACAATCAGGGTATACGCCAAGGAGAGACGAGACAGCAGCGGCCGCCCCGAAAAAGCGGGAATGACATGGCCGACCATGCCGATACCGATGATCAGCCCGACCATCCCGGCGCTGTGACCGAAGAACCAGAACAGATGCTGGTAGATCACCGGATCGCCACCGCCCGACGGATTATAGAATGTGCTGCCGAAGTGGCGGTCGAGCAGCAGCATGAGCTGACCGGCATCAAACACCGGCAGAATGATAAGCATCAGGAACGCTGCCGTCAGCCCGGCCCACGCCATCAGCGGCATTTTCCGCAGGCTCATGCCGGGGGCGCGCATGTTGAGGATGGTGGCGATCAGCGTGATCGCGGCCAGAACCATCGACAGCGAGGCCAGAAACAACGCCGCCATCACCAGATCAACGCCGGGGCCGGGCGCACCATAGCTCGACAGTGGCGCAATCATCTGCCAGCCGGTGGCAACGCCCAGACCATCGGCATCCCCCGGCACCGAAAAGGAAAAGGCAAACAGCCCGAAGGCAAAGGGTAACAGCCAGAACGCCAGATTGCCGATCCGCGGAAAGGCCAGTGCAGGCGCGCCGATCATCAGCGGCACCAGCCAGATGGCAAAGCCAAACGCTGCGGGCAAGGCCGAGAAGAACAGCATGATCAGGCCATGGCCAGTGGCATACACGGCATAATCGCGCGCATCGGAAAAATGGGTAAGCCCCGGCGCCGCCAGCTCGGCCCGCATCGAATAGGCCAGCGCCCCGCCGACCAGCCCGGCAAACAGGGCAAACAGCAGGAACATCACCCCGATGTCGCGATGATTGGTGGCATAGAGAAACCGCCGCCAGCCGCGGGGAAAATCCTCGGGCACACCGGATGCGCCAGCTTCATTCGTCATCGCCATCAGCCTCGATTAGAGCAACGCGCGCAAAAATATAGGCGGCTTTACGCATACTGTTGCGACAAAACAAGGAACCAGAGTGACGGGGTGACCGCATTTCAATATCCGCCGCTTAATGTCCAGATCCAGGCAGTGTCGCCGGTGTTGCGGCGTCGTTATAACGCTGATACGCCCACGACAACCAGCCGCGATATTCGACATCGGAAACGACCTTGACCGCAATCGGCATCCCGCCGTGGCGTGAACCGCAGAATTCCGAGCATAACCCGTAATAAATACCTTCGCGCATCGGCTTGAACCAGACGGTGTTGATCCGTCCCGGCACAGCATCAATGTGCAACCCCAGCGCTGGCGCGACCCAGGAATGGATCATATCGGCACTGGTGATGCGCAGGGCGATCACCTTGCCCACCGGCACCACCAGCGGCGCATCGGCGGCAAACACATAGGGCTGCTGATATTTTTTTGCCGTCTGGGCATCCAAAAGCTGGGAATCAAAACGAAAATCCCCGTCTTCAAGATAGTCATAGGTCCAGCCGCCGGTCTTGCCGATCACCGCAATGGTCAGATCAGGCTGTGGCCCCGCCGCTGCCGCCGCAATCAGTTTCAGCGCCGGAATCGCCATCAGCACCAGCATGATCGCCGGAATACCGATCCAGGCGGCCTGCATCAGCGGGTTTTCCCGCACCGTGCGCGCCACCGGGTGCCAGCGATGGTGATAGCGGATCAGCGCCCAGCCGATCAGCAGCACAACCAGCGCGAACACGCCCAGCGCCACAAAAAGGAACAGCCGGTTCAGATCAGCCAGCTGGACCATCAGGGGGCTGGCGGCATCGGGCAAGCCGGTTTGCCAGTCCTGTGGCGGCAGCGGCTGCACCGGTTGCAGCGGATTGGGCACCGCGAAGCCGGCGGCCGCACCATTGGCCAGATCTGGCTTGTCCATCAGCATAGACGCACCTGAAAATTGCATATCGTAACCACACAACCCTTAACATCGGCCACATTATCGTATCAACCGCGCTTCTGGATTGCGGCATATGGCTCGAACAGCGTATTCGTTAGACATACGCCGTTCCGCCCACAACAGGATAGCCGCCATGACCGCCGATCTGTTTTTTTCCCAAGCCGCTCTGGACCGCCCCCGTATCGAGGCCCTGGTGAGCGAGGCTTTGCAAAATGCCGACGATGGCGAATTGTTCCTGGAACAGCGCCACAGCGAAACCTTCTACTTTGATGATGGGCGGTTAAAATCGGTCGGCTCCAACACGGTGCAGGGTTTTGGCCTGCGCGCGGTGTGCGGAG
>JBAVPS010000127.1:0-4498 GCA_049693315.1 Rhizomicrobium sp.
ATGTGCACGGTGGCGGTGGCGGCGATCTGGGTTGAAGACGAACCCAGCATCACCAGATACTCGCCCGCCGCAACATGCCATTGCCCGGCGGTTTCATCGAAGCTGGCGATCAGGCGCGGATCGACGCTGACGGTGGCGCTGCGCTTTTCGCCGGGCCGCAGCGATTGCTTGCTCCAGCACACCAGCCGCATCACCCCGCCCGGCGGCAGCATATAAACCTGCCCCACCGCCTTGCCTTCACGGGCCCCGCTGTTCTTCATGACAAAGCTCACCGTCGCGGTATTGCCGCCCGATGCCGTCAGCCCGCCATAATCGAAACTGGTGTAAGACAGCCCATAGCCGAACGGGAACAAGGGCGCGATTTTCTTGGACGCAAACCATTTGTAGCCGACATTGGCACCTTCAAAATAATCGATATCGAACTGGCTGCGGGTGCCGTTCCACACCACCTGACTGTCACGCTGGCCAAAGCCCTGAATGCGGGGCCGGGGCAGTTGGGCATCCGACGCCGGAAAGGTCACCGGCAGACGCCCGGATGGGTTCACCTTGCCGAACAGCACATTGCTGATCGCCGCCGCGCCACGGTTACCGGCATACCAGGCTTCGACCACTGCGGCGGTTTTGCCGAGCCACGGCATCGCCACCGGCCCGCCATTTTGCAGCACCACCACGGTGCGCGGATTAGCCCCCGCCACCGCATCGATCAGCTGGTTCTGATTGCCCCCCATACTGAGAGAAAATACGTCAAAACCTTCCTGCATCCACTGCATAGTGAAGACGATGACGATGTCGCTGGCCCGTGCCAGACGGGCCGCCTTGGCAACGTTCTGGCCATCGTAATAGGTCACGCGGGCATTGGGCATCACCGTAGCCGCATCCCGG
The DNA here is from genome assembly GCA_049693315.1 of Rhizomicrobium sp. Taxonomy (GTDB): domain Bacteria; phylum Pseudomonadota; class Alphaproteobacteria; order Micropepsales; family Micropepsaceae; genus Rhizomicrobium. Next base: position 883 of record JBAVPS010000127.1, read on the forward strand.
ATCGCCGAAAAGGGCGATGGCGGCGCGAAAATAACCGAGCCACGGGGAATATGCGGCAGCTCGCCGGGGACAATACCGGGCACCTTACCCTCGATCATCTCTTTGAGCTGCATATAGCCGATCGGAATGACCTGTGACGAGCCGCCGCCCGACACCACACCGACATCGGCAAAGCCGCCAATGATCAGAATGCGGCGCGACCGCGGCCGGGTCAGGTCCAGCGGCAGCACGCCACGATCATTCTTCAGCAGCACGATACCTTCTTCGGCGGCACGCTGGGCCACCGCCAGATCGGTATTGGTGTCAATCGGACGCCTGACCACCGGGTTATCGACCAGCCCGCGCACGAACATAGTGCGCAGAATGCGATGAACCATATCGTGCAGCCGGGTTTCGGGCACAGCGCCAATCTCGACCGCACCTTTGAGCGGCGCGCCGAAATATTCCATTTTGTCTGAAAAACGCGAGGATTGCTGATCGAGCCCGTTGACGGCAGCTTCGACCGTGGAATGGACCGCGCCCCAGTCCGACATGACGAAGCCCTTATAGCCCCAGTCGCCCTTCAGCACCTTGTTGAGCAGGAAATCATTCTCGCAGCCATAAACCGTATTGATGCGGTTATAGGAACACATCACCGAACCGGGATCGGCCCGTTCGATCGCCAGCTCGAAGGCCAACAGATCGCTTTCGCGTAATGCCGCTTCCGAGATATTGGCGCTCATCGTCATGCGCCCGGTCTCAAGATCGTTGATGGCAAAATGCTTGATGGTCGAGATGACATGCAGATCCTGAATACCGCGGATTGCTTCGCCCACCATCACGCTGGCCAGTAAGGGATCTTCGCCGGAATATTCAAAGGTGCGGCCACCGCGGGGTTCGCGCGTCAGGTTGATGCCACCGGCAAGCTGGACATTGAAACCCTTGTTGCGGGCCTCGGCCCCCACCATCGCCCCACCGGCATAGGCCAGCGCCGGGTTCCAGGTCGCTGCTGTCATCAGCGATGACGGCAGCGCCACCGCCGTATCGCCCTTGCGCATGAAATTGCCGTTGGCCACGCCCAGACTGGCATCGGATTCTTTCAGCGCCGGAATGCCAAGGCGCGGGATGCCCGGCACATAACCGGCAGAATTGGGCATGTCGTCTTTATAGATCGCCGGTACGCGCGGCTCGTAAACGCCGAAATAGCCCGAAACCAGCGTCAGCTCCTCATCCCGTGTCATCTGCGCCTGCACCAGATCGGCGCGCACATCGGGGGGCAGCGATTTATCCATCCAGGGCTGGTCGGCGGTTGGCGGAACGGGCTGATCACCATTCTGGGCAGCAAACGCCGGGGCTGTCATCGACAACGGGCCGATTGCCAGAACAGCAACCAGGGCCGGAACAAAACGCCATGCAGACATTATCAAATCCCTTTGGCACCCCGAAGAACAGGCCGGCAATGCCGTTTTTTTACGCTTATGCCACCACTGCCACCCCAAACTGAATGACACATCTGGGCGCAGCCGCCTTAAGCCGCCCCTTCAGCATGTATTCAAAAATGATTACAAAGCGTTAGCAGGGGAAAATTATCGCCCCACCGCCGGTCCCGGCGGTGGAATTATCGCCTGACCGCCGCTGGCGGCATCAGAATGTGGCGGGCTGCCGCCCCAATCCCCCGCAGCGCGCCGCGGATCCGTAGCGCAAGCCGGTCACCGGCGGGTGGCCCGCGATGGCGCGGGCAGCGCGTCATTTCCGGCATAGCGGCAAAGGCGTGCGCCATATAGGGGCCGATATCGAACAGGCTCACCGGCACCCCACCCACCACCAGCGCATTTTCGCCATGCACGATGTCGGCGGTCTGACGAACCACCAGCCCCATCTCACGATGGCCCTGACGGAAAATCAGCACAGGCAATGTCTTTGGCAGTGGCACCCCGGCGATGGTTTCAATCGGAATGCAATGGCCTTGCGAGCAGATGGCCGAATGGCCGTTCGCATTTTCCACCGCATCCGGCGCAACCATTTCGATGCGCGCCACATCGATCAGCGGCACCGCACGCAAAGCGTTCGCGGCATCGCGAAACAGCATATAGGACATATCAGCATGCATGGCGGCGTTGGTGCGAGGATCAGACATGGCCTTATCCCTCATTACTGTTCTAAGAACTGGTCATCATTACGACCGCTTTCAAGAGCCATTGGCGCTATGAAGTCTTTAATCTGCGCACTGTGACCCGGCCACCGCAAGCGTTGGGGCGCGCGTACACGCGCATCACACGCCCCAACCCATACACAGACCTTCAGGCCGCATCCACTTCCGAAATAAGGCTTTTCACCGTCTCTTTGAGCACCCCGGCTTCGGCGGTCAGATCATGCGACGCCGTAACCACCTGATGGGTTTCCCCCACCGGCCCACCGGCCACCTTTGGCGCGACCTCGTCGGCCTTGGTGGCGAAAGCCTCAATCCGGCGGGAGATGTAGTCGATCTTCAGCATGGTGTTATCGAGCCGCTGCGCAATCTCGTGAATATGACGCGGATGACGCTCGAATATGGCCAGACGATGCACCAGCATGACGATGGCCAAAATCGACGCCAGCGCCGCAATGATGGCGGCCCAGATAACTTCGCCACGTATCCGGGCATAGGCCGCATCCCAGCCGCCAAGATCCCGTGCCGATTGCGCATGGGTGCTGATCACCGCATCAATCGACGCCAGGAAGTCCTGCCGGAACGCATCGCTCATGGTGTAGAGGTAATATTCCGTGGCCACCTTGAGGTTTTCGTTCAGGGCCTTTTCATTGAGCGTATCGTTCATTGAAACATAGTCGTTCCAGGAATCGCGCCATTTAGCGAAAGCTGGCCGCTCGGCCGGACCGAGATATCTTTCATAGTCGCCGATCAGGGCTGCAACACCGCCAATGGCTTCATGCACCTCGGCGCGCTGTTTGGCGCGGGCCGGTTCGGTCATCGCGATCAGCGACAGGTTTTGCGCCTGACGCACTGCCGACGCCTCCTCGACAATTTTGGTCAGCAACAGATCGGATTGGCGGGCAATACTGGCGCGGGCCTCTTGTTCGGCCCCCGCCGTAGACAGACGGCTCAGGGCGAAACCACCAAGCCCGATTGCGGCGCAATACAAAATCGCAAAAGCGCCAAAAATCGCGGCATACGGCACAGAACGTCTGAACAAAGTCATCGCTGCCTCCCCGGCATAGTTGCACGAAGCACCTCGCGTGACTGACCGGCCATGGCGGTCGAACCAGTACCACGGATGGCGCAGACTCTATCAACCCTTGGTTAAACTTTGTTTGCTATTCGCCGAAACAGGTGCCCCGAATTGCAACAGCAATCCGCATCTTGCAGGGATCGTAAAAAAAACTGCGAATGATACCGGTCTCATAACTAATGGTATACGGAATGCATACAATTTTAGTTTGTGTGCTGACGAGCACATGCTCTACTTTAGGATGAATAAAACATAAAACCATGTAGCGGGGGATAAGGGCGATGCAGAAACGGCTTCTTATCGTCGAAGGCGACACAGACATCCGCGAGCTGCTGCAACGATGCCTGATCTCGGAAGGCTATGCTGTCACCACGCGCGCCAGTGGCCATGAATTGGCCGGTCTGCTGACC
>JBAVPS010000128.1:0-5375 GCA_049693315.1 Rhizomicrobium sp.
GCCATGGAAGGAAGTAAGATCATCGTCTGGGGGCGCAACAGTGCTGGCCAAGTGTTCTATACCACCTGCGCGGCTGGCCAGCAGACGCAAGCCGGGGCCTGGAGCACCCCCGTGCCCATTCAATCGAATGTCGTATTGCTCAGCCCCTATATCAACCGAGGTAATCGTTCCAACGACTTTTTCGTCTCGGACGGCACCAGCCTGACCCGGATGACGCAATCGGCCAATTCCACTCTGTGGACTCAACAGTCCATTACGCTGCCGCCGCAAAACACGACCAAAACCCGAACGATAACCTCCTACACAACGAAGTTTCAGTTGACCGACGCCGCCGCCCAACCGCTGGCCAAAAAAACGCTAAAAATCAGCGCTCCCAGCCGCACCGCCTTTTACGTCAACGGCACCTATCATGTGCTGGATACCGAAGCGGTGAGCTTCGAAACCGATGCCCAAGGCTGCGTCACCTTGATTGAGGCCGTAAACGGGGTCTCCGGTACCAAGCTGACCGTAAGCGAGGTTGGGACGGACAACGTTCTGTCGGTCGATCCTACCGACAAGCAGATGCAGAAGGTCTATGAGCTGAAGGATTGGACCAAGCTCAAATCAGCGACATTCGTAAACAGCAACGGCAAAACACAGAATCTGGTCGACAGTAAAGAAGTCAGCGACGAGGCGATGCAACAGGCCTCCACTTATCTCGAATACCTGCATACGACCAAGTGCCTGATTCTGGGACAGAATGTGGCCGTCCCCGTCGCAACGGGGCATGTTCCTGACGGGGCGATCGACGTGGCGTTTGGCGATTTGATCCGCTGGGCGAAAATCAAACTCGCGAAGGCGGTGCAAATCATCTATGATGGAGTCTGCCACTTCGTGATGACGATCGGCGAAAAGATCTATCATGCCATTCTCGACGGGTTGGAAAAAATCGCCGCGGCCGCCGAAATGGTTTTGAACGCCATCAAGGTGTTAATCTACGAAATACTTCAGTATCTCGGCTATGTCTTCGATTGGAAGGCCGTCACCCGGACCCAGAAGGTTCTAAAAAATCTGCTTCGTCTGTGGGCGTATCATCAACTCGACGAAATCGATACGATGAAGTCGGTGGTGGACGAGAATCTCGACAAGCTGATCGAGATCCTAAAGTTCGGTACGAACACCCCGGACTGGAGCAAACTAGGCTCGGTGTCCGCCAAGCCGCTTTCGTCCTCGACAAAATCGGTCGATACGCTCGACGTGGCATCGAATATCTTGACCTACCACTACAGCGCCCATCAGGAGCGCCTGACCGAAAACGTTCCCACGATTGTCGGCTCCACCATTTCGGCCCTGATCAACAAATTGATCGCGGCGGTCGAAGCGGAAGCGGAAGTGCTTTCGGACGTCAAAGAGGAATTCGAGGCCCTGGCCAAGAATATTTCCACCTTGAACCTGGGGCAAATTCTCGAAAAGGTCTTGGCCATTCTCGTCAAGTGCTTGGTGTCCTCAGTCAAGGTGTTGATCGACCTTGCCTTCGACATCCTCAAGGCCCTGATAAAGTCCGGGCTGGACGCGCTGACCAAAACCATTCATATCCCGGTGCTATCGGACATTTTGAAAGTGATCGGTGTCGAGGAACTTTCGCTGCTGGATATGTTCTGTTGGCTAGCCGCCATTCCCATCACCGTGGGATACAAAGTCGTCTACAAAAGTGCCCCATATCCCGACGATGCCAACACCAAGTCCCTGATCGAGGCCACGAGCTGGAGCGACTTCGATGCGGCGTTCAAGAAGGAGGGCTATTATTCGATCAAACAAGCCACCTTCGTGATCGGTCATTCCGCCGTCGCCACCTACGCCTCGATCGGATTGATTACCGACGCCTTGGAAGCGGGACTTGCGGAACCCGTCAAAACCGTCAGCACGCTCGCGGGCATGGTGTCCGTCGCGAAAGGCCTTGCGTCGGGCGCGACGGGGATAATAACCCCGCAAGCCCCCATCCAGAGTATCATCTTCAAAAAACTCTCCACGGCGGCCAGTTCCATGCGGACCTGCGTAGGAATTGTGATTTCCCTTTGCCCCGAGTTGGACTTTGGTAGTGGAATCACAAAACGCAAAACCGCGGCGGTGGCCGATGTCGTCTGCAGCCTGCCGGTCGTCGGCTGCTCGATCTATCATCTCTACGAACTGCTCACGATCCAGCCGACAAAAGCGCAGATCAATGCCGTCTTGGAAGAGGCGGCTTCGATTTCCGCCAACATCGGCGGAGCTTGCCACTGCGTCGCCGTCCTGGCCTCCGAGATAGAAGAAGTGCGGGTGGGGGCCGTCGTCGCCATGAGCGCGGCCAACGCGCTGTACGCGGGCTTGCAATTCGAAGAAGCGGCTCAAGGTCTAGGCTGAGGAATCTTCGTCCGTTTAGGCGGGGGAATAGAGCGGCGCGCGTTCAGACGGAATGGGCGCGCCGCTCCATCTCATTGTTTGGTCGCGACGAAAGTGCGTAAAACCGCTCACACTTTTGCGTAACGTCGCTCTAGGTGTTTGGTCCCATGTTTTGATGGTATATTATTAAGCCATGCCTGGAAGGAAGCCCTATGGGACAAATTCTACACGGCGGCGCCACAACGACAGCGGCGGTGCGTCGAGCGATACAACATAGTCAAGAGAGCCTGAGAACCCTTTCTCTGCGGTATGGCATCAACCCCAAGACCGTTTCCAAGTGGAGGAAACGGACTTCGGTTTTCGACCTTCCGACAGGACCAAAAGAGCCGCACTCCTCGGTTTTGACCATAGAAGAGGAAGCCATCATCGTCGCCTTTCGGCGGCACACGTTGCTGCCGCTGGACGATTGCCTCTATGCCCTGCAGCCAACGATTCCACACCTGCCCCGGTCGACCTTGCACCGTTGCCTGAAGCGCCATGGGATCTCGAAGTTGCCTGAGGTCGAGGGCGATAAGCCGAGGCGGAAGAAGTTCAAGACCTACCCCATCGGTTTCTTCCATATCGACATTACCGAAGTCAGGACCGCAGAAGGAAAGCTATATTTATACGTAGCTATTGATCGCACCAGTAAGTTCGCCGTCGCACGTCTTGTCGAACGGGCTAATACGGTGACAGCCTCGGCATTCCTTGATGATCTGGTCGCCAACGTACCCTACCAGATACACACGGTGTTGACCGACAATGGTATCCAGTTCGCCGATCTTCCCAGGAACCGTAATGGACTGACGGCGATGTGGCGCGGACATCCGTTCGACCGCGCTTGTCAGCGCCACGGCATAGAGCACCGACTGACAAAGCCAAACCATCCGTGGACCAATGGGCAAGTCGAACGCATGAACCGGACCATCAAGGAGGCCACCGTCAAGCGTTATCACTACGATAACCATCAACAGCTTCAAAGCCACCTGACCGACTTCATCAATGCCTACAATTTTGCCCGGCGTCTAAAGATGCTGAAGGGCCTAACACCCTACGAATACATCTGCAAAATCTGGACAAATGAGCAAAAACGCTTCATTCTAAATCCAACCCACAAAATGCCGGGACTGAACATCTAGGTTCAGGACACATTGATTTAGATAGAAGATGCGGTTGCGGCGTTGCAGATGGCTGATCTGCCCCCAGAAAATTGGGGCTCAGGTCAGTATCCCAATATTGTGCAGGATTCTTTACGTCAGGAACGGAACGTCATAGTCGCGGTATCAAACCATTACACATAGAAGTTGGACTTGTAACGGTTTTGTGCCGGTGACCTGAGCGATTTATGCTCGCAACAGGAGACCGACGAGATGACGACGAAGCATACAGAGGAGTTCAAGCGCGAGACGGTACGGATCGCGCTGACCAGCGGCCTTTCGCAAGAGCGGGTGGCGGCGGATATGGGCATTGGCAAATCGACGCTGGGCAAATGGATTGCGCATTACCGGACGTCCGACGCGGTGATTGCGCCGCAGGCCGATCTGGCCAGGGAGAACGAACGGCTTCGCCTTGAGAACCGTGTGCTCAAGGAGGAGAGGGACATCCTAAAAAAAGCCACGCAGTTCTTCGCGAGCCCAAAGCCGTGAGGTTTGCCTTCGTACATGAGCATCGCGACCAGTGGCCGGTGACAGGGCTGTGCCGGGTCGTGCGGGTTTCAACACGTGGTTATCGGGCATGGGCAGCCCGGCCTGCCTGCCAACGCGAACGCACCGATCTGAAGGTGCTGGCGCACATTCGCGAACAATACAGCCTGAGCAAGGGGACCTACGGCAGGCCCCGCATGACCATTGAGCTCAAGGAAGCCGGGCTCGACGTCGGCGAACGTCGCGTGGGCCGTCTGATGAAAATCAATGGCATACGCCCGGTTCGCACCCGCTGGCACAAAGTCACCACTGACAGCCAGCACAGTCTGGGTGTTGCCGCCAATGTGCTGGACGGCAACTTTCTGGCCGAGGCACCGAACCGGAAGTGGGCAGGCGACATCACGTATATCTGGACCGCAGAAGGCTGGCTCTACCTCGCTGTCGTGATCGACCTTTTCAGCCGACGGGTGGTCGGTTGGGCGGTAAGCGACCGGATGAAGAAAGAACTGGCGATCCGCGCGTTGGAAATGGCCATCCACCTACGCAGGCCATCAAAGGGCTGCATTTTCCATTCCGATCGCGGCAGCCAATATTGTTCCTACGACTTCCAGAAGAAGCTGCAGGCCCACGAGCTGGTCCCGTCCATGTCCGGAAAGGGCAACTGCTATGACAACGCAGCGGTCGAGACGTTCTTCAAAAGCCTGAAGGCCGAAGTGCTCTGGCGGCAGAACTGGCCAACCCGGCGCCAGGCCGAGACGGCCATCTTTCAGTACATCAACGGCTTCTACAATCCGCGTAGGCGCCATTCATATCTGCGCGGCATCAGCCCGCTCGCATTCGTGGCAAAGGTGGCATAGTAAATAGGTCACCGGCACAAAACCGTTACAAGTCCAATCTGCCTAACCATATTCACGGGTCAAACCCTCTGAGAGTGCAACAAACTGCAACGCGGTTTTAGCCCCACCGGGACACAAAAGCAGGCCCGGACTGCCTGAAATTCCCCTCACCCCGGAAGGGTGTTGCGGGTGCAACAAAAGTGACACGAAAAGCGCGCGGGCGAGGCGGGGGATTAAGCGCGCAGGATGGGGTGCCGCCCTGCCCGTCCGTCAGGCACCTCCTAAGACCCTGCAGGAGGCACAGACAGCGCCCCACACCCTCTACAGCACGCACCGCGAGGTCGTGTTGACCTCACAGTGACAGCCCCCGTGAGAAGTGCGGAAAACGCATCAGGTTTACGATCGGTGATTATGTGTGGCAAGCCGGAACGAACTGCTGAACAAAACGGCGTCTCTCTCGCTCAGCCTCCCCCCCCTACAACGGAGCTAACCTTCAGCC
>JBAVPS010000129.1:0-5386 GCA_049693315.1 Rhizomicrobium sp.
ATAGCCCTTGGCTGCGGCGACAAAGGCCAGGCCAATCCCGGTATTGCCGCTGGTCGGTTCGACCAGTACCGATTTGCCGGGGGTGATTTTACCGTCTTTTTCCAATGCCTCGATCAGGGCCAGACCAACACGGTCCTTGACGCTGGAAATCGGATTGAAAAATTCGAGCTTGAGTAAGATGTCGGCTTTAACACCGGCTTCGGCGGGCAGGCGGGCCAGACGCACCAGTGGGGTATCGCCCACCGTGTCGGCGATGGATTGATAAATTTTACCGCGGCCGGGTTTCTTCACGCTCACTATATCCTCCTAAATGATGAAATCGGCGCTGGCATTGTCGTCGGTCTGGCCGATGCCTGCGCTGCGCGCCTGCTGGCAGAAGGCTTCGATGGTGACGGCATCCAGTTTGGCCATCACTTCATCCTGCAGCTGCTGCACAAAGGGCGTAACGATCTTGATACCGATTTCGGACTGTGGTGCCACATCCTCGTTGGCTTCATCCTCGACGCTTTCGGCAACACGCACAATATCGCCGACCGATATGCGGCGGCGTTCCCGCGCCAGCCGATAGCCGCCACGCGGGCCGCGCACGCCCTTCAGAATTCCGGCGCGGACCAGTTGCTGCATCACCTGTTCAAGGTAACGCTGCGGTACGCCCTGACGGGCGGTGATTTCCTTGGCCTGGACCGGTTCGGCACGCGGGGTGAACGCAATGTCGATGACAGCTTCCAGCGCGAGCAGGGTTTTACGCGAAAGTTTCAGCATGGTGTCAGGTCTTTTCCACATGCAGTCCGGTGGAGCCGAAGCCACCGGTACCGCGTTCGCTAGAGGGAAGGGCGGTTTCGTCCCATTCTACGCGCTCGTAACGGGCGACGACGAGCTGGGCGATCTTCATACCCCGGCTGATGGCGAAAGCCGTATCACTGTGATTGATCAGGGCGACTTTGACCTCGCCGCGATAATCGCAATCAATGGTGCCGGGTGCATTGAGCACAGTGATACCGGATTTGATGGCCAGCCCCGAACGGGGGCGAACCTGCGCCTCCAATCCGGCGGGCAGGGCAATGGCGATGCCGGTGGCGACCAGCGCGCGCTTGCCCGGCGCGATCACGCATTCTTCTGTAGACAGAAGATCAAGCCCGGCCGAGCCACTGGTGGCATAGGCGGGCAGGGGCAGATCGGCGCCGTGGGGTAAACGTTGAATGGCAACCTTCACGAATGACTCTCCTTGAAAAATGCGGCAATGCGTTCGGTCAGGCGTGTCCCTACGGCGGTTTTATCGAGTTCGGGCCACGCTTCCTGACCGCTGCCATCACTGAGCAGAATGCGGTTTTTATCGGCCCCGAACACCGGCGCGGAAACATCGTTGGCCACGATCCAGTCGCAGCCCTTGGCGGCGCGCTTCTTCGCGGCATTTTCGGCCAGCGCCTCGGTTTCGGCGGCAAAGCCAATCACCAGTGCCGGGCGCGGCGTGCCGGTGGCAATGCTGTGTAAGATGTCGGGATTTTCGGTCAGGCTGTAGCTGGGCGGGGCCCCGCCATCCTTTTTCAGCTTGTGATCGGCAACCTCTGTCGGGCGCCAGTCGGCCACCGCGGCGGCGAACACCGCCACATCGGCAGGCAGCGCCGCGGTACAGGCCGCCAGCATCTGGCGCGCGGTTTCAACCCGGACCAGTTTTACCCCGGCCGGGGCAGTCAGCGCCGTGGGGCCGGAGACCAGCACGGTTTCAGCCCCCGCTGCGGCCAGCGCGGCGGCAATGGCATAACCCTGCTTGCCCGAGGAGCGGTTACCCAGAAAACGCACCGGGTCAATCGGTTCATAGGTCGGCCCGGCGGTCACCAGCGCCTTTTTGCCTGCCAGCGGCTTAGCGGCCAACAGGTTTTGCACGGCGTCGAAAATTTCACCGGGTTCGGCCATCCGGCCGGCCCCGGTCTCGCCACAGGCCAGTTCGCCGCCATTGGGGCCGATGAAATGGACCCCGTCGGCCTTTAACTGGGCGACATTGCGCCGGGTGGCAGGGTTGGCCCACATCACACTGTTCATTGCCGGGGCCAGCAGAATGGGTTTGTTCGCGGCCAGCAGCACCGCACTGGCCAGATCCCCGGCCAGACCGGCGGCCATTTTGGCCATGACATTGGCGGTGGCGGGGGCCACCACAATCACATCTGCCTGGCGCGACAGGCTGATATGGTCGAAACGGCCCTGTTCATCGGGGGCAAACATGTCCTGCAACACCTTTTCGCCCGACAGTGCCGCCACCGTGACCGGGGTCACAAACTGACTGCCGGACTCGGTCAAAACGACACGAACGGTGTCACCATGGGTTTTGAAACGGCGGATCAGTTCGAGCGATTTATAGGCGGCAATGCCGCCGCCAATGATGAGCAGAATGGTGCGCGATGTCATGGGTGTTCAGTACCATATACAATACCTGACCGTTATAATTAAAAAATAACGCCATGGGAAGCGTAATTGCTGTGACGATATTGTCCGACTTTAATCTTGTTCCATATCCCATTTAATGGAATCGTAAGCCCTTCCCGAGGAGGCGAGATGGCGATTTCTACTGGCGACCTATGCGAATTGGCCGCTGAACTGGCCGAAGAGCACGGCCGTTCGGCCTATGATTATGCCTGGCGCACCTATCTGTCCTTTGAGGCGGATGGCGAGCGCGAGCGGGCGACGTTCTGGTACGCCTTGTCCGTGCTGCTTGACGATATTGCGGCCTATAACATCGATCCGCAGCTGCCGCGCACGGTCCACTGATCCGCCGCACCTGAAAATCTACCTATAATTGTGCTTGCGTGATAGGTCGCCATAGCGTCTCATGGTGCGGTTCTCTGTGAGATAGGGACGGGCGATGACGGATGATCCGCTGGTCAAGCAGTTTCTCGAAAAAGTGTCGTTTCTCCAGATGCAGCGCTTTTGGGAACTGCCGTTACAGGCGGCCCGGATGGCCTTTGCCTCGCTGGCGCTGATGGCCGGTGCCAAGAATGTGCCAATCGGGCGGGTCGAAAATATTATAATTCGGGGCCCGGAGAGTAAAATCCCGGCGCGGATCTATACCCCGGTGGCCGCAGGCAGCGGGCCACAGCCCTGCCTGCTGTTTTTTCATGGCGGCGGATTCGTTTGCGGCAGTCTCGACGTTTATGATGGCTTTTGCCGGATGGTGGCTGAAATCTCCGGCGTCAAAGTCATTGCGGTGGCCTATCGGCTGGCACCGGAAAGCCCTTTTCCGGCGGCGGTCAATGATGCAACGGCAGCCATGCGCTGGCTGGTGGCCAATGCCGCCACACATATGGTCGATGTCGGGCGCATTGCGGTTGGCGGCGATTCGGCTGGCGGTAATCTGGCGGCAGTGACCGCGCAGTGGGCGCGCATGGCGTTGCTGCCGGTGGCGTGCCAGTGGCTGATCTGCCCGATGACCCATGTCAGCGAGCAATATATCTCGATCCGCGATCACATCGATGATCCGATCTTAAGCCGCGAGATGGCACTGTGGTTCATCGAAAAATACCTGCCGGAGGGCACCGATCCCACCGATACACGCCATTCCCCCCTGCTGGAGTATGATTTCGTTGGTCTGCCGCCAGCCTATATCGTGTTGGCTGGCAAAGACCCGCTGCATGACGAGGGGCTGGCCTATGCCGAAAAGCTTCAGGCGGCCAATATCGAAACCACGGTGGCGGATTACCCCGGCATGATGCACGATTTCGTCTTTATGCAGTCGGTCTTCCCCGAAGCCCGCACGGCGCTGACCACCGCCGCCGAAGCCTTGCGCGATATGCTGCGCTAATCCGTTCCTTCGGTCCGCCACAGGGCGGCGGGACCGGCCTGTCGCCAGCCGTTCCAAAAGGCGCGGGCGCTGTCGAGCGGGCCGTAATGTCTGGTCAGCCAGCGGATGATGGTTTCGGGTGTGGTGTCGCTGGTGACGCAGTGGCGGCGCACCAGCCAGTCGTTACGCAAAGTCGGTCCGGGCAGGCTGGTATAGACCTGACGGATTCGCAGCCGGTGCAGGATGTGCAGCACCCGAAAATCGCAATCGCCATAGGGGGCGGCAACGACATCGACCGCCTCGCCCAGAATGGTTTGCAGCCGGGCGAAGGAGCGGATGACATCTTCGTTGATCTCGTCACCCGACAGCGAAAGCCAGCTGGTATGGTGGCAGCCATGCGAGCCGATTTCCATCCCCGCCGCGGCCAGAGCGCGGATATCATCCTCGTTGGCATAGCCGGGGGTGCCGATGAAATCGGTCGAGAAGAAGAAGCTCGCCTTCAGCCCGGCGTCCATCAGGGCGGGCAGGGCGATGCGGGCATCGCTTTTATTGCCGTCGTCAAAGGTGAGGTGAATGCGTTCGGGGGCCTTGCCCGCCAGCGCCAGAATTCTGGCAAACCGCTCCTCGCCGGTCCAAAAGCTTCGCTCGTCAGAGACGGCGTCTTTTGGCGGCGCGCCTAAACCATGCAGTTTCAGGCAAATTTTCATAACGCCCGATTCATGCGCGATGGGGGCGGCTTTGTCAAATCAGGCGCTGTGCGCTGGAGGAGTCCAAAACGAAAAACGCCCGCAACCGTTAGGTCGCGGGCGTTTCCCCAAACCATAAAGTTCGGCAGATTATTTAATCTTGCCTTCTTTAAAGCTGACATGCTTGCGCAATACCGGGTCGTACTTACGCATCGTGAGCTTTTCGGTCATGGTGCGGGTATTCTTCTTGGTGACATAGTAGAAACCCGTGCCGCCTTCGCTATTCAGTTTAATCTTGGCCGTCGTCGGCTTCGCCATGGGAAAACTCCTGCAATCTGGTGAGATGCGGGGTAAATAACCCAGAGCCGCTTGTCAAGGCGAAGTTTGCAGTTTGGGGTGCTTTAAGTCAAAGTTTACCTTGCCGGACTAGCGTGCAGGCGGGATTTTGCGCCGCCTCGGTTATGCGTGATGCCCGTAACAGGAGCTTGTTTATGTGCGGTTTTGCGGTGGCGATCGACTGGCCCGAGGCAGAGACGGTGGTCGCCCGCCTGATTGAGGGCATTCGCCACCGCGGCGACGTGACCGACCCGATTGCCTCGCCACAAACCAACACGGCAATGTGCACGCGCAGATTGTGCATTCTCGACTGGGACCGGGCAATACAGCCGCAGGCCTCGTTCGATGGCAAGCTGATGGTGTCGTTTAACGGCGAAATCTATAACCATGCTGCCCTGCGCGAGGAAATGAAGGCGGGCGGCGTGCCGTTCCGCAGCGAATCTGACACCGAGGTGCTGGCCAACGCCCTGCGCATCTGGGGCGTGCGGGCACTGGAGCGGATTTCCGGCATGTATGGCTTTGTCGCGGTCGAACCCGACACCGGCGAATTTCTCGCCGCGCGCGACCCGTTCGGTATGAAACCGGTCTATGT
>JBAVPS010000130.1:0-2077 GCA_049693315.1 Rhizomicrobium sp.
AGCCCATACCGATGTATGCGCCCCGGTGCTCAAACAGGTTTTGAAGGGGGCTGCCGCTGATCGTTCAGCGCCCCGGATAATCCGCCAAACCCGTTCTCTTGCGTATGTGCCGTGGTGTTTTTGTGCCGCGATAGGATTTCTGTACCCTTTTGTGAGGTAATATGACCCCCTTCGTTTCTTCCCGTTTGCGTTCCGCTCTGCTGATCACCGCCTCGCTGTCGGCCCTGACTGTGGCGGATGCGGCTCTGGCTGCCGATGTGGCCGATGCTGGTTCGACGGTTGAAACCGTTGTCGTCACCGGCACCCGGACTGCGGGGCGTTCCCGCCTCGACACCCTGGCCCCGGTTGATGTGGTCACGCCGGAAAATCTGCAAAGTCAGGGTTCCACCGAATTTGCCGCGGCCTTGTCGGGCAATGTGCCGTCGCTCGATTTTCCCCGCCCGTCTGCGGTGGATGGCACCGACTCGATCCGCCCCGCCACATTACGCGGCCTGTCGCCCGATCAAACCTTGGTGCTTTTGAACGGCATCCGTTATCACTCCTCTGCTCTGGTCAACACCAGTGGTTCGGTCGGGCGCGGCTCGGCGGCGGCTGACCTCAACTCGATCCCGGTCAGCGCGCTGGCCGGTGTTGAGGTGCTGCGTGATGGTGCTTCGGCGCAATATGGTTCTGATGCCATCGCCGGTGTGGTCAACTTACGTCTGAAACAGGCATCCAGCGGTGGTGGGGCGTCGGTTACCACCGGCGAATATGCCACCGTGGTCAAAACCGCCCGTGGCAAGCGTGATGAAACCGATGGCAGCACCGTCAATGCCTCGGCCTGGCAGGGCTTTGCGCTGGGCGATGACGGTTATCTGACGCTGTCGGCGGAATATCTGCTGCGTAAACCGACCAACCGTTCCGATTATGATCCGCGCACCACCGCCGATGGTCGGATCACCGCGCGGTTTGGTGACCCGCAGGTTGATCCGCAATGGACCTTCTTTGCCAATGCCGGTAAGCCGCTCAGCGGTGACTGGGAGCTTTACGGCTGGGCCGGCTATCAGGACCGTCACAGCAAAAGCGCGGCCTTCCCGCGGCTGTCCGATAACGCCAACAATGTCACCGAAATTTATCCCGACGGGTTCCTGCCCAAGATCGCGGTCAATTCACAGGACATCACCTCGGCCTTTGGTACCCGCGGCACACTGTTGGGCTGGAAGTCGGATTTCAGCGTTTCCTACGGCAATAACACGCTCTATTTCCGTACCGAGGATTCGCTCAATTCGACCTATGGTGCCGATTCTCAAACCAGCTTTTACGATGGCTCGCTGAGTTATGATCAGTGGATTCTGGATGCGTCTTTCACCCGTGGGTTCGATATTGGTCTGGGCGGTGGTGATGCCAATGTTGCCTGGGGCCTGGAGCAGCGCTGGGAGAATTACAAAATCGGTGCTGGTGAGCTCGCAAGCTATAACCGCGGCTCGCTCGGTTCTAACACGGCGCTGACCGGTGGTGCGCAGGGCTTTATTGGCTACCAGCCCAGTAACGAGGTCAATAAGGGGCGCAACAATTTCGCGGCCTATGTTGATATCGAATTGCCGCTGCTTAAAAACCTGACGGTCGAGGGTGCGGCACGCTTTGAACATTATTCCGATTTTGGCAACGTGCTAACCGGCAAGGTTTCGGGCCGCTATGATGTGACCGAGAATGTCGCGCTGCGTGGTTCCTTCTCCACTGGCTTCCGCGCCCCGTCACTACAGCAGCAGTATTACACCTCGACCTCGTCGGTCATTCAGAATGGTGAAGTGGTGGAGACTGGAACCTTCCCATCATCCGGTTCTGTGGCCGAGGTTTTGGGTGGTAAGCCGCTCAAAGCGGAAAAGTCGAAGAATTATTCGGTGGGTACCGTGCTGCGTTTTGGACCGGTCGATTTTACCGTTGATGCCTATCGGATTGATATCCGTAATCAAATCGTGCTGTCGGAACTGATCAATCGTACTTTTTCTACTCAGGTAGCGGCATTGCTTGATCCATTGGGGGTGCAGGCGGTCCGTTTCTTCCTGAACGGTTTGTCGTCTACAGCCCAGGGTATTGA
>JBAVPS010000131.1:0-5889 GCA_049693315.1 Rhizomicrobium sp.
ACACTGCACCGTACCTATTTCGACATGATGCAGCGTTTTTTTCCGCGGCCCTATCAGCCGACACCCATCCGCACTCTGCTGATTTCTTCCCATGGGGCCGAGGCACTACCCAACTGGATTCCCGTCCTGAAACGTGAAGGCGTCGCGGCGATCGTTCTGACCGATGAAATCGCCGCCCGCACCGCACCGGCCTTTCAGGCCGCTGGCATGCCGACCATCCGGGCCGTCACCCTGACCAACACCCCGGCGCGCCAGCCCGAAGCGCAGGCGATAGATTCCCGCCTGACCCACGGCATCCGCTGGTCAGGCCAGATCAACCCCTTTGCCAAAACGCCCGACTTTTCCGGGGTGGATTTCGGCGGGCGGGGCAACCACGCCGGTGACTGGTTAGCTGCCAGCAATCTGATTGCCGATGATGATGGCGTGGTGCGCCACGTGCCCGTGGTGTTACGCCTTCACGGCCAGCTGGTGGCGACGATCACCGCCCAGGTCTGGCGGCTGGTCAACAACCACGCCCCCCTTACCCTCTACAGCAATGAAGGGGCCAGCCTGATCAACCGCATCGGTATTCGCGCGGCTGAGGTCGGCAGTTTCCGTCAGACCATCCGCCGTGACGGCGGCAATACCATCGATTACAGCTGGTCGCAGTATGCGCGCATGTTGCCGGCATCGACGCTGCTGCCAGGCGGCATGAAACCCGGCAGTCTGCGTGGTGCGATCGTCTTCATCGGCATGAGTGATAAACTGGTTAAAACCCCGATCGGGCTGCGCCAAACTGCGACTGTACAGGCCGATGCCGCTGAAAATCTCCTGCTGGGTTCCGCGCTGCACCGCCCACACTATTTACCACCCAGTGAGGTGCTCGCTCTGCTGCTGCTTGGCAGCATCGGCATCATGATTTTCTGGCGCTATGGGTTGCACCCGCTGGTCTTTTACGGCCTCGCCATAGTGGTCCTGGCGGCCGTTATAGCCTGGTCCATGCGTGTCTATCTGCATCAGCTGACCGACCCGCGGGGCTTTATCCTTGGCCAGCTACTGACCATTGCCGGGTGCGCCCTGGCCGGACGGTACTGCATTTTCCGCCAGCGTCGGCAAATCGCTTTGAGTTTTGCCGGAAGACTGCCGCCTGCCACCATCCGCATTCTGATCCGAACACCCGAATTTTCTTTTGAGCCGGAAATTCGAAAGATTACGTATCTTTCCTGTGGCTGGCGCTTGGTCGGGGTTCCGGCCCCCGACAGAATGGCCGCCACCCGGCAACGGATTCAGTCCACCGGTGCATTGGGGCAAATTGTCTTGCAGCATGGCGGTATGCTCGATGCCGTCACCGGGGACGAAATCACCGCGGTCTGGAATGCCCCCCTGAACGATCCCGATCCGGTGGTGCAGGCCTGTGAAGCGGCCAGTGCCATGCTGGACGTCCTTGCCGTTTTGAACGATGGCGACGATGCCCAGATGCGCGCTTTTGGTATCGGAATTTCCAACGGAGAGGGCACCACAGCAGGCTTCACCACCACGGCGGGCAACTGGGGCTATTCCGTTGGCGGGTTATGCGTGCGGCGGGCCAAGCTGTTGCGTCAGGTATCCTACCGCTATGGCTATTCAGTGCTGACCTGTGATGCGATCGAACAGGGTGCCAGACATCAGCGCGCCTTTCTCGAAGTCGATTTTATGCCGCTTGGCCCCTCGGCAGAGCCGATCCACATCTATGCCATGCCCGGCCATCAGGCGATGCGGTCCAACCCGCGCCTGCGGGCACAGGCCACCTTCCATGACGAGATCTTTGTCGCCATGCGGGCCCGGCAATGGGCCAAGGCACGGGCCCTGATTGCACAATGCCGGAAATTATCAGGTGCCAGCCAGTCGCTTTATGACCTGCATCTGGCCCGTATTGATGCCTGGGAGCTTGACCCGCCCGGCCCCGACTGGGACGGCGCTTTCCGCTCGCCCACATCTTAAGACGCGTCAGACCACCTGATGCTGCAGATTTTTACGGTGCTGGGTCAGAACCTCGGCCAGCACGGCGGCAATCCGCCCCGGTGCGCCACCATCAACGGTCATCAGGCCGCTGGCATGCATTTGCCGCCGCCGCGCCGGATCGTGCAGCAACGACCACACCGCCTTGGACACCACGTCACTGGTCAGGGTGTCGGCCAAACCCAGCGACTGCCCCATCCCCGCCGCTTCAAAGGCGGAAGCCGAGCGCACATGATCGGGCGAGATTCCGATATACAATGCCGGCACACCAAACGCGGCCAGTTCATAGGCGGTCACACCAAAGGCCGCCAGCGCCAGATCGGCTGAAGCATATTCGGTGATGAGATCGTCGGCCCCTTCGATGGTTTCGAAATGCGCACACATCGATACGATCTGGCGGGCGATCGCCGAACCATTCATCATCGACGGGCCAATCACAAAGCGGGCGCGGAACACCGGATCAAGTTTTTTAAGCGCCTGCGCCATCCGTAAGGTGAGATGAAGCGGATCACTGCCCCCCATCGAGACCAGCAATGTCGGCAGACCCGATTTGGTTTTCGGCTTCACCATAGCGGGGGCCTGACCCAGCAAAGCGTATTGCCAGCCAATATGGGGTTCGCACGCCGAACCTTTCCAGCTCAGTTCCAGCGCCTGTGGTACCGGCGGATAAAACGCCAGATCTGCCGCCAGCCGCCGGTCGAAAATATCATCAATCACCGCCACCACCGGAATGGAGGCCGCCAGTTCGGCCACCGTCTGACGCGACAGTCCTTCGCGGCAATCCAGCAACAGAATATCGGGGGCATTGACAATTTCACCCAGCGGAGCATCTGGCCGATCAAGTAATCGGGCTTCAAAACCAGCCCGGACAATCGGATAGAGCGCCGCCTCGGTCCCGTTGACCGCGAACACCACGCCGACACCTTCACGATCACGCAACGCCCGCGCCAGCTCGATCATGCGTTTGACATGACCCAGACCGTATTTGCCGCCACCATCACAACGGATCAGCGCTACCGCCGCCGCCTGAGCAATGGCTTTCTGGCGGACATGGGCATTGATCTCGGCCAGCGAGGGTTCGCGTTCCAGCAGGAACAAAAGATCCTGCAGCGATGCCTCGCCCGCCCTGGCATTGAGCCGGTCATACACCGCCTCGACAAAAGCCATATCCGCCGGGGTATCAACCGAAACCCGCGGGGATGCCCGTTCGGAACCGGCAAAGCTTTCCGCCGTGGCGATGGGGACAAAATCGGGGTGCAGTTTAAAATAGCCGGTGACATGTTCCCGCGCCACCGGATCATCGGCCGCCTCGGCCAGCAGCTTGTCGAGGCCACGGCGGGTGAACACATCGATGCCCTCGTGTGCATTGGGCTTCGAGCTATCCGGCAAAACATAATCACCACCCTGATCGATCAGGGCCGTGATAAAATGGTCGATATAGGCCCCTTCGATGAAGGGGGAATCGGAACAGACCCGCACAATGATGTCGGCGTTATAGTTGGTGGCCGCCAGAGAAAAGCGTTCGAGCAGATTGGATTCCGAACCGCGCACGCAGGCGACTTTTTCCGTCTGACAAAAAACCGCGATGGCATCATCCGGGGCGGTGTCGGACGTGGCGATGACAATCTCATCAATCCGCACAGCCTTCTGCAAACGATGCACAATGTGCCAAAGCAGTGGGCGCCCGGCGATCGGCATCAGGACTTTGCCCGGCATCCGGGTCGAACGCATCCGGGCCTGAACCACGGCGACAACATGCGGCTTGCGAACGGTGGGGCTCATGTGACGGGCTCCCAGCTGGAGCGGATTTTTTTAAGCGGCCGCATACCGTCCGACGGATCGGCCCGCCAGTCGCGGTCGGCACTTTCGGCAGGTTGCAGGGCCTTTTCACCCTCGCCATCGGCCAGAAACGCCTCGCGGATGCGGGCGATCACCGGGGCAATCTCGCCCGGCAGCCAGCAATGGCCAGCCGCATATTCCGCGCCGTTACCATCAAGATCGAGATGAAATTCGACCACTGACGCATTCCAGTGATGCACCGCCCGTTCGATCACCGCCGGGCGGCGGGTGTGGTCGGACCAGCCGGTTTTGCAACCGGTAGCATCACGAATGACTGCAATGGCCGACAGATTGGCCTGATTGGCCGGGGTCGGATACGCCGACACACAATGCAAAAGGGTAATATCGCTGGCCCCGGCATCCTTCAGTGTCTGGGCCGCGGTGCAGATTTCCGCCACGGTCGCCATGCCACAGGACAGGATCACCGGTTTACCGGTGGCGGCGCAGGCTTTCAACAGATCGCCGACCATCAGTTCGTAAGAAGCGATTTTGTAGAAGGCGACATAGGGGCGAAGTTCTTCCACCGCCTCGCGATAAAACGGCGTGCAGGAAAAGCTGATTCGCCGTTCGGCACAGCGTTCCGCAATCGGCCCCAGAAAGGCTAGCGGCAGCTCCCATTCCTTGCGTGCCCGGTGCACCGCGCTTTTGGCGAGGATCTCCGGTGCAAACAGGCGGTCGATCTTGAACAGCTGAAATTTGACGGCATCTGCGCCAGCCTCGGCGGCGGCGTCAACAAATGCCAGGGCGCGCTTTAAGTCGCGTCCATGATTACTGGATGCTTCGGCGATAAAAAGCGGCCGCACCGATACCCCCCAACTTATACGCTGACACCCCCAATTAATCAGGGGCCACCGGGCTTGTCATGCCGATACTGAGAAAAAGGTCGGAACGTTTGCCCAACATTGCTAACGATTTCTAAAGCCGGTGCGGCTAATAGAGTCTTAATGGAGGGGAAGATGTCCATTTCCAAACCCGATTCTGCTGATACGAATTGCGCCAGCCACCACGGCCATGCGATTGCCCAACGTCACGGCTATACCATCATCGATTGCGCCGTTTGCGGTTTTGCCCATGTCGACCCGCTGCCCACCGTGCAGGAAATGGCTGACGCCTATAGTGAGCAATATTATTCCCAGGAAAAGCCCGACTATCTTGCCGAAGCGGCAGAAGATCAGAACTGGGCCACCCTGATGCAGACCGACCGGCTGACCAGTCTGGCCGGACAGCTTGGCAAAGATAGCCGCCGCTTGCTCGACATTGGTTCAGGACCAGGATTTTTCCTGCAAACCGCAAAAAATCTGGGCTGGCAGGCCAAGGGCATCGAACCATCCCGACAGGCGAGCGCCTTTGCCCGCAGTCTGGGCGTCGAGGTGATCGAAGGATTCTTTAACGCTGAAAGCGCCCCCACGCTGGGCCGCTTCGACGTGGTGCACCTTAACAACGTGCTGGAGCATCTGCCCGATCCGATCAGCATTCTGAAACTGGCGATCAGCGTGCTCGACCCCGGCGGCCTGATCTGCATCAATGTTCCCAACGATTTTTCCCCGATACAGCAAGCCAGCCGTCAGGCGGTCGGGGCCGATGCCTGGTGGATCGCCCCCCCCCATCATTTGAATTATTTCAACTTTGATTCCGCCGCAGCGCTGCTGGAACGGCTTGGCCTGTCCGTCATCGACCGCAGCACCAGCTTTCCGATGGAAATGTTTTTGCTGATGGGTGAAAACTATATCGGCAACCCGCCACAGGGTCGGGCCTGCCATGCCAAACGTAAAGGCTTTGATCTTAATCTGGAAACCGCCGGGGCTGGCCAAACCCGCCGGGCGTTCTATCGCAGCCTGGCGCAGGCTGGAATCGGGCGCGAAGTGGTGCTGACCGCCCGTAAGGCCCCGGGCGAAACCTAAATCAAGGCACACTTCTTGCGCAGATCCATTGGTGTGCAGGCATCACGCATTTTCAGCAGGGCAGGACAGGAATGGCCGCAACGGCACAACAGGAACAAGGCGGCTTTGATTTCTTCGCCTTTTTCCACCTCAACCTCGCCTTTTCCTCGATCGAGGAAAAGGCGAGGTTGAG
>JBAVPS010000132.1:0-3034 GCA_049693315.1 Rhizomicrobium sp.
ACTGCCGTAGCCGTAACGCCGAATGACCCACTTTATCATTCTCCTGATTTCCCTCTGCGAACAAGCCAATACCCGAGTGCCTATTATTTTGCCGTAAAATTGAAAGATGGCAGTTGGCTCGTCTTCATGGGCTATGGCCGTTATTGGGGACTTAGCCAATCTCAGAGACTGGGCGTATGGCTGGTCTTTCTTCTTCTTGCCGTTGTTGGTGTCTCCGTCTTCACCACAAGACTCATCTCCAGACCAATTAAACAGTTCGCCAACGCCGTAAGGCTGCGTGGCATTGATTTGCAGGCATTACAGATTAAGGAAGTTGGTCCACAGGAACTCAGAGAGGTAGTTGCGGCCTTCAATGAAATGCAATTAAAAATCCAAGAATTTATCGCATATCGTACCGATATGCTGGCAGCAATTTCACACGACCTGCGCACGCCCCTAACCCGCATGCGCTTGCGCGGGGAATATATCGAAGACCGGGGACAGCGGGATCGGCTGTTCCAAGACGTTCAAGAAATGCAGACAATGATCGACGGCGCTTTGGCATTCTTCCGCAACGACGGCGATGAAGAAGTCCCCAGAACTTTCGACTTGGCAGAGATTTTACAAACTATCGTCGATGATTTTGCGGATCAGGGTATAGAGGTAACCTACACCGGGATACCCCATTGCGTTTACAGCGGGCGTCCCATTGCCCTGAAACGTGCCTTTACCAATCTGATCGAAAATGCTGTCAAATACGCAACGCCGCCAGATGTCGAACTTGTCGTTACGGATAAAACGGTTTCTATAGAGGTCCGGGACTGTGGTCCTGGAATTCCAGTTGCAGAATTGGAAAAGGTATTCCAGCCGTTTTATCGGTTGGAAAAATCGCGCAACCGAATGAGTGGCGGCGTTGGTCTCGGGCTCACAGCGGCTCTAGCTGTCATACGTGGGCATGGAGGTACACTACATATCCACAATCGATCAAAAGGCGGACTTGAAGCCATTGTCACATTACCGCTCATTCTGCCTAACTTAAATCCCACCAAAAGAAAAAAGACTTCAGTAGGTCATCTCTGTATTTGACCAGATAACTCTGCCCGCACACATACCAAAAGACTAAAGGTTGAGTAAGGGAAACGCCAACACTTCGTCGATAATTGCTCCACCGACACCGGTCCATTCAGATATCGCACAAAGAGCCCCGCATAATTCTATATTTTAATCCCTCTTATAATATACCAAGCAATAATCTTCACGCGTCAAACCAGCGTCCGGATAGCTCCGATCAGACAATCAATCTCACTATACGTGGTAAAAACAGCTGGTGTAACCCGCACACAAGCACCGCTCGCCAAACCGCTGCGGTCAACGGTAAAAATCCTGAACCGCTTCAGCAGTTCATCCGCAAGCGTCTTATTTTCAACCGGACTGACACGCCCCGTCAGACGAAAAGACGTTATCCCGCAGGTCAAACGCGGATCTGCCGGTGTCAGCACCTCTACCCGATCACGTAACGCTTCCGCCCAACGATCTCGCAGATATCGCAGTCGAGCTTCTTTTGCTGCGGCCCCAATGGCCTCGTGCACATTGAGGGCATCCTCAATGGCCATATAGGCAGCGAAATTCCAGGTTCCGGTATGAACACGCGATTCAATCCCATTGCCAGGCCCGTCATTGCCCAGCGCCGGATCGATATCAGCAATCCGATCCTTGCGGATATAAAGCACACCAACACCAAGCGGAGCACCAATCCATTTCTGGCAAGTCAGCCCGATAAAATCGACACCCAGTTCCGGTAATGTGAAATCGAGCTGCCCCCAAGCATGAGCGGAATCGAGAAGGACATCAACACCACGTACTTTAGCCAACCGGGCAATTTCCTTTACCGGTAATACAAGACCATCGCGATGGCTAACATGGGTCAGAAGCATCAACCTTATGTGGGGATTGGCCTTTAGAGCGGCATCATAGGCATCAATCAAGCCTTGGTAACTTGCTGGTTCCGGCAACGTAATTTTCACCACAGCAATACTGTGCCGATTCTGCAAATGTTCGAAGGCGGCAATCGTTGAATCGTAATCGTGATCCGCAACCAGGACTGCGTCACCAGGTTTCAGCTTGTTGTAGCCGCCAATCAACGTCATCAAGGATTCTGTTGCACCGCGCGTTAAGGCGATTTCATCCGGACTGACGCCAAGATTAGCCGCGACGCGCTGCCGGACGCGCAAATATTCCGGCAGGAATTCCCGCCGCGTATAATAAGAACCCAGGCAATTAACCCGGTCTAAATAACCTGCATATGCTTTCGCAACGGAACGGGCCATTGTGCCATAGTTACCATTTTCCAATTGCACTACATCGCGTGTAACATCATATAGCGCCGAGATCTTAGCCCAGTATGCTTCATCAGAAAATGACGGCACGGTCTGCTTGGTCACGGAAGAGCCATGGGCATACGCGCTCTGCCCCAGCAGATCAAATGCCAAACCGGCCATCAGGAAATCTCGTCGCGCCAAGGTCATCACAGTACTCCTAAGAAATACAGCCGGAATGCTCTGCATCCCGGCTGTTGATCAACTGATTAGAATTTTGCTTCGAAGCGCATATAGTAATTGCCACCGTTGGTGTCATATGGGGAATTACGCGAGTAAACTATACCGCGGCTGGCCTGATACGTGGCCTTGTCGGGATAGGTATTGAACAGGTTACTCGCCCCGGCTTTGACTGCCATTCCGGGCATAAAATCATACGCGACGGATAAATCGACAAAGGCCATGCCGCCAAAACGCTGGAAAATGTCGCCGGTACTGTTACCGCTTGAATCCGTCCACGGACCATAATAGCGTACCCGCCCCGAGATGGTGACCGGAGAGATGCTATAGGTCAGGGTAGAAGTCACGTTGTGGCTCGGCATTCCCTGCTCGAATTTGATGCGCGAAGCATAGTCGGCCGTCGCGGCCAGCGTACCAGACGTTACTTTGGTGCTATTATAGCTGTAAGCAGCGGTTAGGTCGAGATTGCCTGGACCGACGGGTACGGCATAGTCCAGAGT
>JBAVPS010000133.1:0-2340 GCA_049693315.1 Rhizomicrobium sp.
TTGTTCGGGTGTATAGGCGGCATAAGGCGAGTTCATCAGCGCATTATGACCGACGCTGATCTGTTCGGTCTTGATGCCCAATTTGGCCAGCGCTCCGTCTACAGACATTTTACCGGTAAACACCCCGATCGAGCCGGTAATCGTGCCCGGCTCTGCGATGATACGGTCGGCAGACAGCGAGATGTAATAGCCGCCCGAGGCCGCCACTGCCCCCATGCTGACCACGACAGGTTTGCCGGCCTTCTGGGCTTTTTTCACGGCATCCAAAATCTGATCCGAAGCCGTGACCGAACCGCCCGGCGACGCCACGCGTAAGATGATCGCCTTGACCTGATCATCGGCAGCCGCATCGCGGATGGCTTCGGCAATGTCATCACCGCCGACATTTTCGCTTTTGCCGAACGGGTCACCGGCAGCATGGCCATCGACAATCGCCCCGTTCACCTCGATCAGCGCGATACGCCCCTTGGTTAAGGACGCCCCGCCATGTTTGGCACCCAGATAATCTTCAAACGCCACGGTCTCACCATCATCGGTGCGGGCCAGCGCGGCATGTTCGGCATCATCATCATAGCCGAGCTTGTCAATCAGCCCGGCTTTTTGGGCAGCTTCCGTCATCTGCGGGCTTTTTTCCAATGCCGCCGCGAGCTTAACCGGTGTCAGGTGTCGGGCATGGGCCGCCTCGCCCACCGCACTGTCGTACCAGGCCTGCAGCAGCGCATTCATCTGCTCGCGATCGGCGGGACTCATGCCTGATGCCATATACATGTCGGCGGCACTTTTATATTCGGCGCGCTTGGCAATTTCCGGCTTCACACCAATCTTGTCGAACAGCCCGCGCAAATACATCCGCCCGGCCCCGACACCCGCCGGATTGAACGGTGATTTGGGCTGCATCCAGATTTCGCCGGCGGTGCTGGCCAGCAGATAATCGCCCAGCCCCTCGCCGGTGAAACCCTGGGCATGAACGACGACGAACTTGCCACTGTGGCGCAAACGCTGAAAAGCGGCGCCCAACTCCTCGGCCGTGGCGATGGGCATCCCGGCCCCACCCAGACGTACCGACACGCCCTTGACCCTGGGATCACGCGCGGCAGCATTAAGCCCGGTGACGATATCCATGACCGAGGCGTGGTGCGGACCAAAACTGTACTCAATCGAGGCGGAATCGGCCGGGGTTTCGCGTAAATCGAGGCTCAGCACCATATTTTTTGGCAAACCATCGCCTTGGGCCAGGCCGTACAGCGCCACAGCGGCCACCAGGATCACAATCCCCAAAAACAGTTTGATCAAACCGTTTAGCGTGCCGGTCAGGATTGATGCGGCCCATTTAAGGAATTTGATCATATTTTTGCCTTTTAATTCCTATTGATGAAAACAATCAGAGGACTAGCTTGGCGCATCTTGCCAAAGCCCCGCAAGCCCTGCTGCATCGTTCCGGCGCGGTTTTTCGCGATTTTTCTTGTCTCCCAAGCCCACTTACTATAGTGAGGCGCCTTCAAACCGGCTTGCGGTCGGAAAGCCACCCTATGCAGATGGGGTGTGTGCGCATGGTGCGCCGTCTTTTCCGATCCATTGCGAAAGCTGCTTTTACCCGGCAGTGACGCACCGCGGGCCATTGAAGGGACAAGGATATGGCTCTTTACGAGCATCTCCTGATCGCGCGCCAGGATATCAGCGCGCAGGCGGTCGACGCCCTTGCAACTCACCTCAAAACCATCGTCGAAGGCGAAGGTGGCGTGGTCGAGAAGCAGGAATACTGGGGCCTTCGCGGCCTTGCCTATCGCATTAAGAAGAATCGCAAGGGGCATTATGTGCTCCTCAACATCAATGCGCCGTCCAAGGCCGTGGTCGAGCTGGAACGTCAGCTCAAGATCAATGAAGATGTGCTGCGCTTCATCACCGTCAAGGTGGAATCGTTCGAGCAGTCCTCGAACAAGGCCCGTCGTGACGACAAGCCTGAAGCCAAGCCGGAAGCTGAAACCGAGGAGGCTGCAGTATGAGTTTTCAAAGTGGTGGTTTTTCGGCTGAAGGTGCCGGCGCGCGCCGTCCCTTCTTCCGTCGCAAGAAGACCTGCCCGTTCTCCGGTGCCAATGCGCCGAAGATCGATTACAAGGACACCAAGCTGTTGCAGCGCTTCATTTCCGAGCGTGGCAAGATTGTGCCCTCACGCATAACGGCAGTTTCGGCCAAGAAGCAGCGCATCCTCGCCAAGGCGATCAAGCGCGCCCGCTTCATGGCGTTACTTCCCTATGTCGTGGAATAGGAGCTAAAACACATGCAAGTGATTTTGCTCGAACGCATCGAAAAGCTCGGCCAGATGGGCGACGAAGTGAAGGT
>JBAVPS010000134.1:0-17811 GCA_049693315.1 Rhizomicrobium sp.
CTTTCGGCTGGCGTCTTCCGCAAGGATATTAAAGACCTTGTGATCGACGAAACCCTGAAGAATGTCGCTTATTCGGTAACCGGCCTGTCCACGGCACTGGCCGATGGTCTGACCAGCACGACCCTCATATCGGAATATACCCGTCCGGTTAATCAGAGCACCGCCGGGCTATCCGGTCTGGAAATGGCGGCGCAGTCTGATTTCTTCTTCCTGCCTGCACCGTTCAACCATTTCGGCATCGTCGCCAATGCGACATTGATTTCGTCCAACATGGTATCTGATGGTCTGAAGGGGCCGATCACCGGACTGTCTAATTCCAGCGCTAACGGAACCCTGTATTATGAAACCGATTTATGGGGGGCGCGCATGTCGGCAAACTATCGTTCAGGCTATCTGCGCACGCGTTATGATGGCGAAGATCCGACGTCGGAAGATGGCATGAAATCGACCACCTATGTCGATGCTGCAGCCTTTTACAATCTGGCCAAGGATATGCGCATCACTTTCGACGTCATTAACCTGACCAACCAGCGCGAAGTGCAATACAACAGTATTTACAAGCGCCTGCACAACGCCACACAAAGCGGCACAACATTCTTTGTCGGCTTCAACCTGCAATATTGATGATACAAAAAGCCCCGCAGATTTTTGCGGGGCTTTTCTGCCTGTTTAGGAATCTGCTTGCTCAGGGCTGTGCAATCTGCACATCGACATCGCCAAGCGCCGCGCGTAGCGTTGCATCAGGCTCCCGGTTTGAAATCAGGGTATGAATATCCTTGAAATCCAGTGTCCGGATCAGCCCGTGCCGCTCAAATTTTGTTGCATCGGCCAGAACCACAACCCTGCGCGACAGCGGTGCAATTGTCCGTTTCATTTCGGCTTCTTCGAGCAGGAAATCCAGCAACCCGCGCCTGGCCTCGATGGCCCCCATCGAGAAAAAGGTTATCTCGGGGGTGAAGCGCTGCATAAAGCTTTGTGCTTCCAATCCGAACGTGCCGCAATAATCGTCATTGACCTCGCCACCAGCGAAGAAAATGCGGGTGTTATTTCGGCCGCTCATCTCCCTCACCACCTCGAAGGAATTTGTAATCACGGTCAGATCGCGCATCTTGGTCAGTGACCGCGCCAGCCAGCAGGTTGTAGTGCCGGAATCCATCAACAGTGTCATGCCGTCTTCGACCATTTCTGCTGCCTTGGCGGCAATCAGGCGCTTTTCGGCAGCATTTTCGTTGATGCGCTGGTGATAGGCGGCTTCAAAAACATTGTCTGGCAGGCGGACGCCACCATGGACCTTGCATACGCGCCCCGTACTTTCAAGCTGGCGCACATCCCGGCGGATGGTTTCCTCGGAAACCTCAAAGCGTTGCGCCAATTCCGCGATCGAGCAGGAGGCGCTGGCGTCCAGAAGTTCTAAAATTTCTTGCAGTCTGCTGCTCTGATTCATGGTGGGAGAGGCTTTTGTTGATTGTTATGGCGTAGGTTTTATGACGTGGGCGGCATAATGGAATATGTAATTATTTGCGTTTTGTTCTTTTATGCGTGTATTTTTACAAAAATACGTCACTGCCGCCTTATAAATCAACAATAAACAACAATTAATATGCAGTTGGCCTCGAAGGCCCGTTCACGGCAGCCAGCCGCAACGATGAACCTTGCTTTAAGCAGTCAGTTTATCTTGTGGGGGCTGTTTTATCCGTTGTCGTGACGTTGTCGCCAAGGATCCGCGGGCGGGTCTCCGCCGCATCGGTGTGCAGTGTAATGCCGCTAAGCGAAACATTGCGCACATGCCGCATATAGAGCCCCCAGGCCGGTGTCGGTCCAAACATGCTGGGTTCGGGATAGGCGTCGGCCAGTTCCGGTAACGGCTGTACGGGCAAGGCCACGATCCCGGCCCGAAATTTCAGTTCGATATCTTCAAGGACAAGGTCGGTAACCGGGCTGTCGGGCAGGCCAGCGATCAGTGCGGCAAACCGCGGATCAATATCTACGGCTCTGATGCGGCTGATGCTGATGCCGCGGGCCGTGGCCATGGCGGCACCGGGCGGGGCGCGGCGGCGGTCACCAATTCGCACAAACAGGGGGGCCGTGGTAACCGACTGCATGGTGATATTCTCGACACGGATGTTTTCCATCCTCCCGCCGTCAACACATTCCAGCGCCAATCCCCGGCTGCGCCGGAAATGGCAATTCTCAATCGTGATGTTAGAAAACCCGCCACAGGATTCGGTGCCCAGTTTGATGCGCCCGGTAACACCATCCTGATCAGGGGCGTAAACTTGCGTCGTCCGGTATGTACCATCCAGCATGCTGCCAAGATCAAAACCGCTGACCGCGCAGTCTTTGATCGTCACATTGCGGGTCGGGCGAAATTCACCAAGCGCATAACTGCTTTTCAGTACGATGGCATCGTCGTTGGGGGTGTTTATTGTCAGCCCGCTTAATGTGACATTGCTGACACAATCAATGTCGATGCCATCCCGGTTACTGTCGACGCGCAGATTACGTATCGCGATGCTGTCGCCGCCGGTGACCAGAATGGCGATATGGCCACCACGATAGAGGCTGAAACCGCAGAGCGTCGCACGGCGGACGTTTTTCAGTGCAATCGCTTTGTTGCCCTGACCATTCATGGCCGCCAGATGGTGTTCATAGCCCGCGATCAGATCCGTGGGCGCGGGGCCCATGCTGAGCGGGCGGTCGCCACCGGCCCCCTTGGACCATGGCGCGCCGGGGCCTTCGCGCGTCAGGCCGCTGCCGTCTATCAGCCCCGGCCCCAGTATCGCGATGTCTTCAATATTTTCGCCCCAGATCAGGCTGTTGTGCCAGTGATTATGGCCGAAATCCTGATAGCGGTCCGCCGGGTTGAATTCGGGCAGATCATACTGCCCATCCGTGCCGGGCGTCGCCGCAATCAGGGTGGCACCTTCGCCGAGCTCAAGCGTCACCTTGCTTTTAAGGCGCAAGGAAAAGCTTTTATACCGTCCCGCCGGAAAGAACACGGTGCCGCCGCCGTTAAGGCTTGCCGTGTCAATAGCCGACTGCAGCGCCAGGGTGTCGATATGGGCCCCATCGCCCCGCGCGCCAAATCGGCGGACGTCGAGCCGGTTGTGCAATGTCAGGTTCTTATCGTTTTCCATGTTCATTGTGCCATGCCGATGCCGACCAGATTGGCGGCGATAATGATAACCAGTATACCCAGACACAGAATGGCAATTGGCCTTCTGCCAACCCCGCGCCATTCCCGCAACGCCAGCCCGACCAGACCGCCAAACAGCACATACCCGCTCATATGCAGCATCCAGTTCACAAAGCATAAACGCTCCGGAATGTTGGCGGCACCCCAGGCATAAAAGAAGAACTGGAAATACCACATGATGCCGCCAGAAGCCGCCAGTACGGCATTTCTGGTCAGCACTCTGGCTGGCTGGCCAAGATCGCTTTTCAGCGACAGATCTTTTTTGTAAAACAGCCGCACGAAACAATAGGTGAAGTTGACCAGTGCGCCCCCGCCCATGATGAGCACATAGCTGGGCAGTGCGGCATAAAGCGGGGCAATGCCCTTGGCCAGTGCCAGCGCCTCGATGGGTTTGGAGGCATCTATGGCGAACGACATGCCGGAAGAAAAGATGCCGCACAATACGGCCAGCAGCAGCCCTTTACGTAAATTGAAGTCAGCCGCGCGGGCCCCCAGTCGTTTTTCCTTGTACAGCCCGGCCAGTGTCACAATGGCAATGCCAATCAGCGCCACGGCAATACCCGCCATGCTGATCGGGCCGCCACTACTGTGGATCAATTGCCCCATCTGGCAATGCACCACCGGCGGAATGAGCGTGCCGACCACCAATGTCACGCCGATGGCGGTGCCGATACCCAGCGACATGCCGAGATGGCGCATGGTCAGGCCATAGCTCACATTGCCGATGCCCCACATGCAGCCAAACAGAATTGCCAGCCCAACCGTTGTGGCATCAATCCCGCGATAAAACTGCCAGAAGTCGGGTAGCAGCAGTAGGCTGACACCGATGGGAAACAGGATCCAGGAAAATAGCCCGGCCACCGCCCAGGTCAGCTCCCAGCTCCAGGCCCGGACTTTGCTGATCGGTGCATAAAAGGATGCCGCCGATGCAGCGCCAATCATGTGCCAGCCGATGCCCAAAAGGATCGGTGATATCACGTTCATTCTGTCGTTCCCCCGTATCGACGCACGGGTGGGACGGTGACTAGCCTTGTGGTTGCCGGTTTGCGGTTGTCGTGTGTGGCGGGGCGCAGCCCTGTGTCGCCGCCGCAATCTGGCCGCCTGATGCCGGTTTTGTCATAGAGGCTGGTCCTGGTCCGTTTCCCGTGTGAAGAAATTTGTTTTTATGTGTGAGTATTTTGACGTCAAAATAGATCATTATTAGTATATTTCAATCACAATTGCGCGCAATAGCTGCATTTTTTTGAAGTTTTGCCAGCGTGGCTGCTGATCCTGCGCACTCTGATGAGATTTTTTTGGGGGGTGCCCCCGCATTTGCCGGGGCCCATCTGGCCTGCATGCGCCTGCCAGCCACGGCAGCAGTTGTCACATCTGGCGGGATGTGATCTAGAAACCGGCTTTCGCAAGGCCGCGTAAACGGGCAAAAACTCTAAGGTGTGGGTATGAAGATCACAGTCATTGGTATGGGCGCTGTCGGCACCGAAGTGGTTGGCCATTTGCTCAACAGCGGTGTTGCTATGGAGATTGTGGCAATCGATCAGGCCCACGCCAAGGCACAGGCCGAGATCTGGGACTTTTCCCACATCACCTCATTCATCTATGCACAGAACCCGCGTCTCATCTCCGGCGACTATGCCGATGCGGCGGGCAGCGACATCGTCGTGATCACCGCGGGGGCGCAGATTAAGGCCGGGCAGACCCGTGATGCCCTGGTGCAGATCAACAGCGCGATCATGCGTGAGATCATCACCAAGGTCGAGAAATACGCCCCCAACGCCATCATCCTGATGGTCACCAATCCGGTCGATATTCTGGCCCATGTCGTGCTTCGGCATTCTTCCTTCACCAAGGAGCGTGTGATCAGTCTGGGTACAATTATCGATACGGCCCGTTTCATGCGTATTGTCAGCGATCATGTGGCGATCGATCCCAAAAACATCTTTGGTTATGTGATCGGCGATCACAGTGAAACCGGCTTCATTCCATGGAGCCTGTGCAATGTTTGCGGTCTTGATATCGATACCTATTGCGCACTGAACAATGTTGCCCAAATCGATCATGTCGATGTGCGCCGCCGGGTTCTGCAAATTGGTCTGGATATCTTTGCCGGCAAGGGCAACACCAATCATGGCATTGCAGCCAGCGTGTTCCGTATTATTCGGGCCATTGCCGGTGACGAGCGTTCGGTGCTGCCGGTCGGCACCTTGCTGCAAGGCGAATATGGCGTGGGCGATGTTGTAATGAGCGTGCCTTGTGTTATTGGGCGCAACGGTCGCGAAAGCGTCGTCAATTGCCGCTTCACGCCCGAGGAACAACAGGCCTTTGATGCGTCACATGCGCATGTGCGTGCGCTGCTGGCCGAAGCCGGTGAGCATATCGGCGGCTGATCCCCGCCATTGACGCAATTTCAAACGTCGAATTTACATGCACTGCTAAGACATGCCTTCGGCGCAGCTTTCGACAACATCGTCGAGGGCTTTGCAGACCCGGCGGATAACCTCGTCCCAGTTGCCGCCTTTGGTCTGGCGGAACAGCCGCATACTGGGATACCACGGGGTGATCGAACGGTCATGGCCCCAGCGCCAGTCGGCGACATCACGCAGCAAGGTCCAGACCGGTTTGCCCATCGCCCCGGCCAGATGGGCGACCGCCGTATCAACCGTGATGACCAGATCAAGCTGGCTGATGGCGGCGGCGGTGTCGGCGAAATCTATTATGTGGGGTGACAGATCCGTCAGCCCCGGGATGGCTTCCTCACTCAGTTCTTGTTGC
The DNA here is from genome assembly GCA_049693315.1 of Rhizomicrobium sp. GTDB lineage: Bacteria > Pseudomonadota > Alphaproteobacteria > Micropepsales > Micropepsaceae > Rhizomicrobium. Next base: position 5,969 of record JBAVPS010000134.1, read on the forward strand.
TGGGGCCCGACCTGCAAAGAATACCAGGCAACCATGGTCCGCTCGAACAGGGGGCGGAGTTGTCTGAGTGGGATCGCCCGCCTTGTGTCGGGATAAGGCCGCGTCGCCCACACCAGCCCGATGCGCAATGGTCGCTCGGTTTGCATGCGGTTTTGCCATAGCGGTGCATCAGCCGGATCGGCGCGCAGATAATTGATCGTGATAGGAAGGCTTTCGCGCACCAGCCGTGTGCGGTGCTGCAAGCTCATCAGGGGAACGGCATAATCCAGTAGTTTATCGGTTGCCACCGCGTTGGGCTGTCCCGAATGACAGATCACTTCCACACCGGTAAGGCTGCCTGCCAGAAGTCGTTGCAGAGGCTGCTGAACCTCGAGCAAAACCTCACCGGCGGTTTCTGCCAAATGCTGCACCAGTGGCACAAACTGCATGACATCGCCAAAGCCCTGTTCGCCCCAGACCAGAATCCGTTTGCCAGTCAGTGGTTCTCCACGCCACGGGGCGGCGGGCAGGCGGCGTCTGGGTTCGGGAAATTCCGGCCATTCCCAGCGCCATTCATATTCCGCCCAGCCTTTCTGGTAATCGCCACGCGTCAACAGCGCCAGCGCCAGATTCCAGTGTGCCAACGCAAAGCCAGGTGCGGTGGTGGCGGCCATGCGGTGGCACAACAGCGCTGCCTGCTCAAAGCCCATATCGCACAGCACTTTGCCCAACGAAGTCAGCGCGTCTTCAACCCGCTCTGTCCGGTTGGGCACGGGGCCGTCTGGTAACGGCGCAATGCGTGCCAGAAAGTCTTTATCAATATGGCGTTCCAATTCGGTAACAAAGGTGGCCATCTCCGGCGCAACCCGGCCATAAACCCGTATCGCCCGTATTAAAAGGGCCGCTGCCTCGTCCAGATTATTGAGCCACGCCATACAGGTGCCCAGATTAGCATTGGCGACATAGCCTGCCGGCTCGCGGGCCAGAACCTGACGGAAAACCGGTTCGGCTTCTTTGTATTGATGCAGGCGGTATAGGTTGCAGGCAAAGTCGATCAACACGGCGGTTGCTTCCGGCGCTTTGCCAATACGGTCGAAAGCCGCGCACAGATTGGCATAGCCCACCCACAGGGTTGGCTCGAGTCGGGTCACCCGTATGAACAGATCGGCGGCGCGGGCATGTTCTCCTTGGGCCGCTGCGATTAACCCCAGCTGATGCAGGCAGGGTGCGGTCATCTGAGGTTGATCGATCAGGTTTGTATAGAGCACGCGCGCACCGGCCAGATCCCCATTCTCGTGTCGGTGGATAGCTTCGGCGAACGCCGGTACCGTGCTGGTAAGCTCTGGGAACAGCTGTGGCGTTTGTGCGTTCACTGCGATGATCCTGAAGCTGCGGTGGTGCAGTCGACTTGATTGAAACTTTGCTCAAAGGCTGCAAGCGGTGCAGAGGTGGATGCTGGTTTAACATTACAATGAATACTGGTGCTGGCACCAGTGTAGCTGGCGTGTTGTGCCAATAACGTTGTGGTTTGTTGATAAATATCACTGCTGAGCACTGTGGCTGCGTTGGTAACGACTTGTGGAATGCTGACGCCCGGACTTGTGGTGCCACCGCCTGACACGCCGTCTCCGGATGCACTGGCAATCGTGATGGTGCCAGCGATGCCACTGCCCAACGTATAATTACTGTTGTCGATGGCGCTGACGGCTTCGGTGTAGCTACCGGCATTGGTGGTAGCCGCCAAGGTGGTGCTGACCGAGACGGTGGCGTTGACCGTATCGCCGTTGACGATGCCGTATAATGTTGCAGCCCCAGCCGACACGGCGGTGCCATAGGTGCCGGTGACATTGGCCACCGCCCATGTCAGTTCTTTAGGCAGAATGGTGACGGTGCCTGTGGTGTTGCCTGATGCTGCCAGTGTGTAGTTGGCATTGCCGATGGCACTGACTGCGGCGCTATAACTTCCAGCATTTGTGGTAGCCGATAAGGCCGTGCTGACCGAGACGGTTGCGTTCACTGTATCGCTGTTGACGATGCCGTATAATGTGGCGGCCCCAGCTGAAACGGCGGTGCCATAGGTGCCGGTAACATTGGCCACCGCCCATGTCAGCGCCTTGGGCAGAATAGTGACGGTGCCTGTGGTGTTGCCCGATGCTGCCAGTGTGTAGTTGGCATTGTCGATGGCACTGACAGCGGCGTTATAACTTCCAGCATTTGTGGTAGCCGATAAGGCCGTGCTGACCAAGACGGTTGCGTTCACCGTATCGCTGTTGACGATGCCGTATAATGTTGCAGCCCCAGCCGACACGGCGGTGCCATAGATGCCAGTGACATTGACGACCGACCAGGTCAGCTCCTTGGGCTGGATGGTGACGGTGCCGGTGGTGTTACCTGTTACTGCCAGCGCATAGTTACTGTTATTGATGGCGCTGACGGCTTCGGTGTAGCTACCGGCATTGGTGGTAGCCGCCAAGGTGGTGCTGACCGAGACGGTGGCGCTGACCGTATCGCTGTTGACGATACCGTATAATGTTGCAGCCCCAGCCGACACGGCGGTGCCATAGGTGCCGGTAACATTGGCCACTGTCCATGTCAGTTCCTTAGGCAGAATAGTGACGGTGCCAGTGGTGTTACCTGAGATGGCCAGTGTGTAGTTGGCATTGTCGATGGCACTGACGGCGGCACTATAGGTGCCTGCATTGGTTGTAACAGATAAAACCGTGCTGGGCGTGACTGTGGCGTTGACCGTATCGCTGTTGACGATACAGCTTAATGTTGCCGCCCCGGCTGAAACGGCAGTGCCATAGGTGCCGGTGACATTCGCCACAGACCATGTCAGGGTTTTAGGCAGAATAGTCAGAGAGCCATCAACATTTCCGCTTGTTGCAATGGCATAATTCCCATTACTGAGCGCGGTAATGGCTTGGGTATAGGTTCCTGCATTTGTCGCACTGGTGAGCGCGTAACTGCCCGCGGCCGAGCCTAGTGTAATGATCGCGCCGACATCATCGCTGCCATAGACATTGCTCCAGTTCACCGATGCTGCAACGGCAGTGCCATATGTACCGGTGGCCGTTCCGACGCTGTAGCTGACCGTCCGTGGCGTGATGACTACAGCACCATTATCATACAGAATCGTATAACTGGTGCCTGTGGTGCTGGTGGCCGTCGCAGCTGACAATGTCGTAGTATAGGTGCCGACAGAGCTGCCTTGCGTGGCATTGATGCTACTACTAAGTCCGCTGACCACCGCCGTCGTGTCTGTGTGCCACAAATTGCTATAGCTGATACCTGCCGCGCCAATAGTGTCACCATAGGTCGCGGTGACGGCGCTGGCCGCAATGGTCAGTACATAGGGTGACGCACGCAAAATAGGGTAGCCGCTGTTGACCGAGAATGCGGAAAACCAAGTCGACGTGAAATCCCAACCGACATAATTGGAGGAATTTTTCATCTGGGCATCGGTCAGACCACTGGCACTGCATGTGCCGCTGCCTGTTGCGCATCCGCTGCTGTGTCCTGACGTATCAACATCCCAATAGCTTGTCGCCACGATACCATTATTTAAACCGACTAATCCGCCGAGGGATCCTGTGGCAACCGATCCAATGGCATAGCTTGATATAACACTACTGCCGGTATCATTGGCACCGACCAGTCCGCCACCGGCATTGGCCCCGCCATAAACTGCGCCACTGGCATAGCTGGATGAAATTACGCCGGCATTGGCGTTCCATCCCACCAGTCCGCCGAAATTATCGCCACCCTCTACCGTGCCGCTGGCATAACTGGCCAGAATGCGGCCACCAGAATTCCATCCAATTAAACCACCCGCAGCAACATTGCCGTAAACATTACCCGTGGCGTAACTTGCTGTAATCAGCCCACCATCATTGAGGCCGATAAGCCCGCCGGTATAATAGCTGGTACCAATCCGGGTGACGGACCCGGTAGCATAGCTGGAGGAAACCGTACCACTGTTGATGCCAATAAGGCCACCGCTGCGCTCCATACCGTTGACGGCACCGGTGGCATAACTCGACAGCACCGACGCATTGGTACCATTATTATAGCCAACCAGTCCGCCAATGGTGCCTGATGTCGTCGAAGTCGATGTGACCGCGCCGTGTGCATAGCTGTCTGCAATGGTGCCTGTGTTCATCCCCGCCAGGCCGCCGAGGACGACGACACCACTGACGGTGCCTGTGGCATAGCTTGACGAAACGATACCGCTGTTGATCGCAACCAGGCCACCGACAGTGGCGGTGCCACTAACCGTACCGGTGGCGCAGCTTGCCGTGACTACACCACTGTTGGTACCAACAAGGCCGCCAACCGCATTGGTGCCGGTGACAGTGCCGCTTGATGTACCCGCAGTCACCGTGCCGGTGTTGAGGCCCACCAACCCGCCGACCGTTGCTGTGCCGCTGACCGAACCGGTGTTGTAGATTAACCCGGAGATAGAAGTATCATTTTCTCCGATTAGTCCGCCGACAATGGTGCTACCCAACACTGTGCCGTTCATCGTGCTGGCAACCAGCGCAGCGCCCACGCCGTTCAATTGGCCGACTAGCCCGCCAACGATGGATACGCCGGTAATGGTTCCGGTAAAGCTGCTGGCACTCACCGTGCCACTATTATAGCCGACAAGGCCACCAACAACGGTTCCGCCGCTGACATTACCGCTGACAGTGCCCGATGCCGTGCCGGTGTTGAGGCCGACCAGCCCCCCGACCGTTGCTGCGCCGCTGACCGAGCCAGTACTGTAGAGCAATCCGGAGATGGAAGTATCGTTTTCGCCGATCAGACCACCAACAATGCTGTCGCCCAGGACCGTGCCGGTCATCGTATTGGACAGCATAACGGCGGATGCGCCGCTGAGTTGCCCGACCAGCCCACCGACGGTCGCGGCGCCACTGACTGTACCAGTAAAGTTGCTGGTGGCGAGGATACCGAAATTCAGTCCGACCAACCCACCGACGGCTGTACCACCGTTAACAGTACCGCTTGCCGCACTGGCGGAAACTGTACCACCATTATAACCGACTAACCCGCCGACATTGGTCAGGCCGCTGACGCTGCCCGATGCCGTGCTTGTGATAACTTTATAGACGGAGCTGGCGGCATAGTTACTGCCGACCAGACCGCCGACATCGGTCGTGCCGGTAACATTGCCGGTGGCATAGCTTGTCGAGATTGTGCCGTAGGCATTGTTATCACCCACCAGCCCGCCGACGGATGTCACACCGGAAACATCGCCTGTGGCGGTGCTGTCACCAATGCGGCTAGTGTTTCGCCCGGCCAGCCCACCAACATAGCTGTTGCCGGTGACACTGACCGAAGACGTACCGGAAGATATTGCGCTGTTGTTATATCCAACCAGCCCGCCAACATAGGTGCTGCCCCTTACAACACCACTGGCTGAACCGAGCGTAAGACTTCCGGCATAATTATAACCGACCAGTCCACCGACATAACTTGACGCGGTAACTGTGCCGCTGCTGGAGCCCGAGGAGAAAGTGCCGTGGTTATAACCGACCATGCCACCAACGGTGCTGGTGCCGCTCACCGTCCCATTGGTGACGGTGTTACTGACCATGCTGCCGCCGTTATAGCCGACCAGTCCACCGACAAAAGATGCACCGGTAACAGTTGGTGTCGTGACAGTGTTGTTGGTCAGTGTACCATTATTGATACCCACCATCGCCCCAACAGAATTTTTTCCGGTGGCGGTGACGGTGGTGTTGGTCAGTATCAGGTTGCGTATCACCCCGGTGGCGGTGACGCTGCCGACCATGCCGACATTGCTGGTGGTCGGGGCTGAAATCGTCAGCCCGCTAATTGTGTGGCCAAGTCCCTCGATGGTACCCGACAGCGAAGTGACCACGGCAGAAGAATAGGTTCCCGCTGCGATGTCGCTGGTCAGGGCGTAATATCCGGCGGCGCTGGCAGGCAGGCTCGATAGCGAACTGATCAGAGTATAGGCGGTACTGTTGATTGACAGGCTGGAGGACAGCGAAACCGCGGCACCGCTGACATAGAAGTTTCCGGTCGTACTGCCGGTATTATACGTCACGCTTAAATGGCTGCCGGTGATATTGGCATCAACGTTGACCGAGCGGTAGGCGCTTAGCGATAAGGTTGCGGCAGATGTCCAGGAAATCGCCGATGCAATGGTAATATCACCATTGCCGGATGTGCTGGTCACCCCGCCATAAGCCGTGGTTGCCGAGCTTGCATCGGTTGTCAGCGTAACCGAGGTACCGCTGTTCAGTGCCGTGTCGATGCTGGTTGCTGCCGCGGTATCGACCGTTAGGTCATAGGGGTCGAGCAGCCAGGAGCCCGTATTCCCCCTTGGTGCAGAGGCATCTACCGTGCTGCCGGAAACATTTAGTGTACTGCCGGATGTTTCAATCGTACCGCCATTGCCACCTTCGGCACCCCCCCAGGCCAGAATGGTACCCAGCATGGTGGCGACGCTGCCGCCAATTACCGAAACCGTGCCGCCATTACCATTGCCGGTCGCTGAGGCGTCAATGGTGGCTCCTGTTCCAACACTTACTGTACCGCTGGACCAGCCGCCAACTGTGACCGCACCACCACCGGCGTCGCCGCTTGCGAGCAATTTGGCCCCATCGATAACAACGATATTATTTCCGGTTAGTGTAATGGCACCGCCATGTTCGCCGCGGTTTGTTCCGGTGGTATCGGCGGTTCCCGCTACCGCCACGGTGCCGGTGGCGCCGCCATCCAGAACGATCTTGCCGTTTTGGGTTGTAACTGTGCGGGCCTGCAGCACGCCGTCCATATTGACGACGGTGGTGAGGATGTTGCGCGCCGCATTTGCCGTCAGCATGATGGTGCCGCCATCTGCCGAAATCGTTCCGGAATTCGAAACCAATGCTTTCAGGCTTTGACCATCCGGTGTGGTGACGGCCTGGCTGATGGTGTCGCTGACCACCAGATTGATCAGCTGGTCGCCATAGAGATCGACCGAGAAGCTGTTACTCGCTGCCAGTGTCACCTTGCCGAGGCGTGCGGTGATCACACCGGAATTTTCTACCCCCGGCGCGACTAGGCCAACCAGTCCGGCATCTTTCGCGGTGATGGTGCCACGGTTTTCGACCGAAGCGGTCGAACTGCTGCTGGTCTGATCGAAGACCAGATTCCCAGCCATGAAATTGGCGTTACTGATGCCGGTCGTGGTGGCGATAATCGCCTTGACGTTTACATCCGCTGTGGCACCGAACAAAATACCATTGGGATTGACGATGATAACCGTGCCATTGGCATTAAGCTTGCCAAGGATGACCGAGGCTGCTGAACCTGAAACGCGGTTCAGCACCTGCATCAACTGATCGGGTTGGACGAATAAAACCGTTTCGCCCGCCGCGATGTTGAAGCTGTTCCAGTCGATCACCAGCTTGGGCGAGGTCTGTGTGATATTAAGCGCGGTTGAACCGGTCTGGGTAATGTTACCGCTGCCCTGTACAATGGTGCCGCCGGTGGGCAAGGCGTGGGCCGGTACCGCCACCACGGTGCACAAGCCCGTGCAGGCCAGCAATGCTGTCCGAAGATGGCGCCAGCGCGGGCCATAGGTAAGCACTGTACCCGCAGGTAGTGGGGGCGTGCGATTGGTGGTGGTACGCGCTAGTCTACGCTTCATATATTTCTCAGTAGTGGAGTATCAGGTTAAGAAAGCCCCTCAGCCCCCTACCTTCGACATTGGTTCTGACCGCGGTCAGCGGTTTTGCCATCTGTATGTCGAGTAATGCCCACGCATTGAGGCCCATACGCAGGCCTCCCCCCACCGAGTAAAGATGATCGTTTTGCCCCGCCTTCGTACTGTGGTCCTGCCAGATCTGGCCGCCATCGGCGAAGGTATAGATTTGCTAATGAAGCAGCGGTGTGAAATTGGGCGCATAATATTGCGCTTCAATTTTTCCGGCGACGCCATCGTCACCCGACAGCACTGCCTGATCATAGCCGCTGCCATAAGCCCCGCCGAGCACAAAGGTCTCTGACGACAGCAAGGTGGTGCGTGAGATTTGCCCCGACACGGCAAGCTTCAGCGCAAAGGACGGGTTCAGTGGCTGCAGTCGGCTGTAGTTTAGATCCAGTGTAGTGAAATCGGAATGTCCACCCGGCACCGACGCATTTTCTGAACCGGTTTTACGGTTTGACAGAATGTTAAGCCCCTGCGCCCCTTCCAGTGACAACTGGTTTATCGCAGACGAACCAAGCAGGCTGTCAGCCCAATCATAATCCGCACCCAGCCGCAGGGTCCGTAAGCGGTCATCCGATGCCACCAGTGTGCCCAGTTCCTTGATCTGGCTATTGTGCATGTCAAACCGCAGATGCAGGGACAGATTTTCCGTCCGGCTGCGGATAAACGGATGACGGATCTCGACACCCAGGCTTTGTGCAATGCCGCGGATGTTATACTGTTGCAGCGTATACCCGGCATGGGTTTGGGTATAGTTGCCGTCAACCGCCAGTGTGGTGCCTTCGTCATCAAGAAGTTCGCTGTGGCGGATTTGGCCGTATTTGAGCTGACCGGCATGGGTTGGTGTTCCGGCATAGGTCAGCTCGGTCTGATCGCCCATGCTGAGCAGGCCGTTCAAGCCGACAGATGCCACTGCACGCCATGGCCCAAGATAGCGCGAGCCGCGGTTGTCTACGCTTGCTACAGCGCTTAAGTGTGTATGTGTAACCTCAAAGATGAGATCAGAGGCCCCCGGCGTTGCCGATGGTCTCAGGGTGCCTTTCGCCGTTGCCCCCGGTAGATCGGAAGCCAGAAGTAAATAGCGTTCCAGCGTTGTCAGGCGTAGCGGATGCTCGGTCTTTATCTTGTCACCATAGGATTGCAGCAACGCTTCTGCGGCTGTGCTGCTATTCCCGTTGATGATGACCCGGCTGACATAGCCTTCGACAATGTGCAGGTGGATAATTCCGTCGCTGCCGATTTCCTGTGGTACGACTACGGCCTGTGCCAGAATGTAACCGCTGCTGGTGTATTTCGCAGTGATGGCTGCGGCGAGAGCGTAGATGTCTTTGACCGAGATTTCATGGTCTAGATTAGACGCATATAGGGGGCGGAATTCTTCCGTACCGAACACCCTGGCACCATCGATAACAACCGCATGCAACACAAAGCGCACCTTGTCAGCGCCTTCAGGGGCGTTAACCGGGGGTAGTCCGGGTTGGGCGGCATGGTCGCCTGTGGCTTTGGGTTCGGGTATGGGCTGCAAGGAACGCTCTATACGGCTGGGGTCAATAGTGCCCGGGATTTCTGTCGGCGCTGCAAGTCCCCCCGTGCAGGGCAGCATTCCTGCTAAGCATAGACGCGCTATTTTCCCGTAGCTTCGGGCATATGAGTGTTTTGACACGCGTTACACCCCTCCGGTGAACATTCAAATTAAGATACAGTCTTTGGTATATTTTTCTCAAAAGAAAATTCGGATAATGTTACTGAGATTTCTGATATATCAGTAATTGTTTGTCCTAAAAAAATACAAAACAGATTTTTTTTGTTTGAAAGTTACTACAACGTCATTTTTAAAACTGATTCGTTATCGGGTGTAGTGCAGATGGTTTCATTTTATCTTGTTGGCATGGGTACATCGCATCACTGTCGGGTATGAAGCGGTTCTTACTTGTATTAACAAGAATAGTATCATGAACTTTCGTGTGTATACGGTGTAATTGTGGGTTACTTCTGCGTTTCATTTGTCTTCGTGTCAGATAATATGTAGTAATAATGTTGTTTTTTGCCGAGCGAGTTCAAAACTGGTACGCCCATCATCACGACCCGTCGCGCGTCATGTCTGGTCGATGTGTCAGACTTTTTGGTAGATATTTGCCTTTTGTTAAATCTAAGATTGTATTTAGTATTCGGGGTGTGCACCGGTCTGAAGCCGTAGTTTTCGCCAAGGCGGGCCAGAAGCTGTCGCTCTGGCGGTAAGAAATGGGATCGGTCTTACGCTCTGGGTTGTCCTTGAAGGCAGTATCCGTACTAGAAATGTCAGTATCGTCAGGGTTGCCTGGCGAAAGATAAAGTTAACCTCAGAACAAGAATTACCTCAGAAAACAGGCAGAAGTCTGAAAGCCCGCATAATACCGGTTTCGACGCCCTTAAGGTTTTATCGTTACCCTGGTGATGGTCAGAGGTATCCGATGCCGCATTCGTATTGCGTCCGGCACAAGAGGGCGCTATCTGCCGTCTACGGATTAAAGTTGACGCGGTGCGTGCACGGACGCTTTGGCGTGGTACATCCGATATGATAGTGATCGGGCGAGGCTTGAAGGTATGAAGCAACAGACAGATGGGCAGGATTATGAGGTCTTATATCACGATGAGCCTCAGCCTCATTTGCGCCAGTTGCGGCACTATCTGGGTGGGTTGCCGCCACGTTACATTCTTGCCGGTCTGATTCCGCTTTTACTGGTGGCTTTGATTGGCAGGATTACCTTTGAAGTATCGTTGAATAACGGCCTCAATAACTTGCGGTCTTTTGGCGACCGGTTGTTGTCCGTATACGCTGGCCGCCTCAATGAATCGGTCAACCAGTATAGTCTGCTGCCGAGTGCTGCAGCGTTGGATCCCAGTCTTATCGATTTTCTGAAATCCCCCACCCCGGCAGACGTGCCAGCTATTAGCCGTCATCTTGTTACGCTCAACGATAGCGTTGGGGCGATGCAAACCTTTTTGATCTTGCCGTCCGGACGGGTGGCTGCGTCCAGTAACTGGAATAAGCCAGGCAGTTTTGTTGGAAAGAACCTATCCTATCGGCCGTATTTTCAAAAGGCCAACCCACTTTATCCGGTGCGGTTTTCTGCCATTGGTACGACCGATACGACACCAGGATATTACCTTGCATCGGAAATCGTTTCGGGTGGTAAACGGGTTGGTATTATAGCCTTAAAGCTTGGTTTTGACCAGTTGCGCCGTCCACTGAAGAATACGGGGCAGCCCATTTTAATGGTCGACGAAAACAACGTGGTTGTTTTGTCATCGGTTCGGCAATGGGAATATCATACCGCTGGCAATAATTCCCCGTCAAAATCGCATATGCCAATTGCGAAGCCTGATCTGAAATTGCGTTATGGCGGTAATGCACTGCGGCCACTTATCTGGAAAGTGCACAAGGCTATCGCGTCAAACGCACAGTTGTTAGATGTCGGCGTCGGTCAAAATTCGCATCAATATTTGGCCCTGTCACGTGACCTACCCGAAATTGGTTTGAAACTTGTTATGCTGGCAGACCCCAGTGGTGTCTATCAGCTGGCTTTTGCGCACTGCGTTGTGGCAATGACGCTGGCTGTGTTGATCTGTCTGCTTTTGCTGATTATTCGGATGCGACGGCGGTCGCTGCGCGAACGGATGTCCCATCAGCAGGCATTGGAAGAAGCCTATAATAACCTTGAAATACTTGTCGAGCGCAGAAATACCGAGCTGAAAGAAACCAATGTTGAACTGCGTAAGGAAATCGCTGAGCGAACGCAGGCCGTTGAGCAGCTTAAAGCCGATCAGGAAGAGCTGGTGCGTACTGAAAATCTTACGGTTATTGGTCAGCTTTCCGCCGGTCTGGCGCATGAAATGAACCAGCCACTGGGCGCTTTGAGCATGCTGACGGATAATACAATCCGCTTCATGGAACAAAATGCATTGCAGATGGTGCAATCCAATTTGCATCGCATCGGTGATCTGGTTGACCGACTTGGTGCTATTGCCGGGCAATTGCGTTCGTTCGCCCGCCAAACCAGCGGGGATGCCGAAGCGGTCGATGTTGCCGCCAGCGTTGAGGATTCCTTGATGCTGCTGGCCCACCGTATGAAACAAAGTGCAGTCAGCATTGTTACCA
>JBAVPS010000135.1:0-2623 GCA_049693315.1 Rhizomicrobium sp.
GAAATAGGTTTCGAAACTATAGTCGCCGTCGAGCGCCTTGATCTGATCGATGACGTCCGGGGTCAGTTTCGAGGGGTGGCCGCCAACATAAAGCAGCGCCAGAACCAGCGAGTTGAATTCATGCCCCGACGGAATGCCGGCAAAGCGTACACTGATCTGGCTGCCGGTCCGCGTAATGGCGAAGCTGGGGCGGCGGGCATCATCGTCACGGCGGGCAAGGGTGATCTTGTCCGACAGCGGGGCGATTTCTTCCAGAAAGGCAAAGAGTTCCTGCGACGCATCGCTGTCATCAAGACTGGCGGCCAGTTCGATGGGCAGCGTAATTCTTTCGAGATAGCCTTTCAGCTGTTCTTTCAGGCTGGGGTCTAACATGTAACAGGCTCCTTGCAAGGGGCGCAGACGGCACCCGCCGGGGCCTTTGTAAGCCCCTTTAAACGGCGCCCCCGAACCCAGGCCGTGCCGGGTTCGGGATACGCGATACAATTATAGAGTTGGTCCGAGCCACAGGTGCTTAGATCTTGCCAACCAGGTCGAGCGACGGCGCCAGGGTCTTGTCGCCTTCCTTCCATTTGGCCGGGCAGACTTCACCGGGGTGCGAGGCGACATACTGGGCCGCCTTGACCTTGCGCAGCAGTTCCGATGCGTCACGGCCAATGCCGCCAGCATGGATTTCGACGATCTGGATCTTGCCATCAGGGTCGATGACAAAGGTGCCACGGTCGGCCAGACCAGCGGCTTCGATCAGAACCTCGAAATTGCGGCTGATCGCGGCGGTCGGGTCGCCAACCATGGTGTAATTGATCTTCTTGATGGCGGGCGAGGTGTCGTGCCACGCCTTATGGGCAAAATGGGTGTCCGTCGAAACGCTATAGATCTCGACGCCCAGCTTCTGGAATTCCGCATAATTATCGGCCAGATCTTCCAGTTCTGTCGGGCAGACGAAGGTGAAGTCCGCCGGATAGAAGAACACGACCGACCACTTACCTTTGAGGTTGGCTTCCGTGACCTCGATAAACTTGCCCTGCTTGAAGGCCTGGGCCTTAAACGGCTTAACTTCACTGTTGATCAAAGACATTGGTTCGTACCTCTTCGGTTATTGCTTTCTGGAATTGTTCTAAATCTAAACTCCGTACCATGCAAGAGGGAACACATAGTTTTTTTACTGATTTGCGCTGTATGCCGGAGGTTCCCGCGAAGATTGTATCGCATCCCCCATATTGCCGCAATTCTATGGCGGTTTTATTAGAGTGGTGACCTTATGGTGCCGGGCCCAGAATATCGGCCTCGGTGATGCTTAAGGTCCAGCCAACAGGTAAGCCGTCGGCCCCGACCGAGGCGGCGATGCGCTTATCCTTGACCTCGACCACCGTACCAAAGCCATCGCCCTCGGTGGAGGGGCCGGTCTGTTCGATGCGTAAGGTCTTGCCCGTGGCCGGTGCCACCGGCAGGTTGATATAGCCCAGCGTTTTGGCCGTTGCCCCCTCGAACAGGGTTTTGCCATCCAGTGTGATGCGGATGGGATAGCTGCGGATGCGCCAGCCGGTCATCTTCAGCGACAGCTGCGACACGGTTTCTGCGTTGGCGAAGTGATATTCGATCCAGGCTTCATCGGGTTTGCCGCTGCTTTTCCAGGCATCGTTTTCATTGTCGTTATGGCTTTGGCCTGCCGTATCCTGATGGGACCCGGCCCGGATGCTGGCCACCGCAAGTGTGCGCAGGCTTGGGGTGAATGATGGCCCCTGCGGCGTTGGCCCGCGGGAAAGATCCAGTGGTTGCTCGTCTTCGGCAAAACGGGGGGAGAGCCCGCCGGTGGTCGCCGCAACCGCTGTGGTGGTAACGTTCAGTGTGGCAGGCGTGATCCCGTCTGCTGTGGCGGTCAGCTGCACCCGCCCGGCGGTGTCCCCGGCGCGGATCAGTACACGGTTGATACCCAGCTCCACCGGCAAGGTGGTGGCCCCAATGTCGTTGGTCGAGGTCTTCTTGGCCGGATTATTCCAGGCTTCCGCCTGTGCAATGCCGCCCTTCCATTCCGCCGGGCCTGTAAGGGTGAACCTCACCGGATTGAAGGCCGTCGGCACCCGGTTGCCATCTTTATCGACCACTTCGGCATCAACCAGCATCATATCGGTGCCATCGGCCATCAAGCCTTTGGGGCCGGTGTGGGCGGTAAGGCGAAGGGCGGCAGGGGCTCCTGCGGTTTTCAATGTATTTTCCGAATGGCGGCCATCTGCATAGCTTGCCACGGCTTTTAACGTTCCTGCCGCAAAGGCGACATCCTTAAACGTGAACAAAAAGTCGTTGCTGCGTACCCCCTTGCCCAGCGACTGGCCATTGCGGAACAGTTCGACCGCATCACCATTGGATACGACATAGATCGTTTTGACGGTGCCGGGGGCATAGTTCCAGTGGCCGATGATATGGGTGCGCGGTTCGTCCGAATTCACCCAGCCGCCCCACATCACCTGATGCACATACCAGCTATCCTTCGGCAGGCGCATGGCATCGACCACACCCGAGCGGCGGTAGTTGTTGTCACCACGGAAATGCGAATTGCTGTCGGTGAAACCGATTTTGACACCACCGGCGCTGACGCGGGTTCCTATACCGGGGCGCACATCGTAAT
>JBAVPS010000136.1:0-8221 GCA_049693315.1 Rhizomicrobium sp.
TTGCCTGGGCGTTGTTTGGCCCCGGTGGGGCCTATATCGCCGGTTTGGGCGCTATCGTCGGCCATATCTTTCCGGTCTGGCTTAAATTCAGGGGCGGCAAAGGCGTGGCGACCACGCTGGGGGTGATGCTGGCGGTGTGCTGGCCCGCAGGGCTGGCCATGCTTGTCACCTGGCTGGTGATGGCGCTGCTGTTCCGCATATCGTCGCTCGCGGCACTGGTCGCGGCGCTGATGGCCCCGGCCTATGCCATCGGGTTCGGTGAATTCTCGGCCGCATTGCTGGGACTGATTATGGCCGTAGTGATCGTCGCCACCCATCACGAGAATATCGGGCGGCTGTGGCGGGGCGTTGAGCCGCGCATTGGCCGGCGTATCGAAAAAGCCTGAAATCTTCAGCCGATTTTACGGCAGTGAAAGGCGTGGGTGCGATAGGGGAAGATAACCTCTGTCCCCTGCAGCGCCGGTGTGGCCGCAATCAGGGCGCGGACCTTGTCTGTGGCGACGGCGCGTTCGGCATCCGGCAACGCGGCAATAAAACTGGTCGAAAGAAACCGGCCCAGTATCACCTGTTCCGCCGGGCCATGATGGTCGTTGGCAAAAACGCCTTCCGATAACGGACCGAAAGCCGCCCCCCGAAAAGCCTGCTGCCACTGCATGGTTCGATAACGCGGGGCATCGCCTTGATAGGCGGCGAAGATCTCGGTCAGGGCCCGAACCCAGCCGACACTTTCATCCCGCACATTCCAGACCAGCCCCAGCACACCACCCGGTTTCAACACCCGGTGGATTTCCGCGAGGGTTTCAGACTTCGCAAACCAGTGGAAGGACTGCGCGCAAACCACTGCATCAACTGATAAATCTGGTAATGGCAACTCTGTGGCGTTTGCCACATAGGCCTCGACAGTGGCAAAGCGCGCCGTCAACTGTTCCAGCATCGCCGGCACCGCATCAACCGCAATCACCCGTGCCCCACATGCCAGCAGGGATCTGGTGAATTTGCCGGTGCCCGCGCCCAGATCCAGCACCGTACGGCCTTCGCCTAAGCCCAGCGCATCGCGTAGCCAGCAGTTGATTGCAGCAGGATATTCGGGGCGTGCCCTGGCATAGGTGTCAGCGGCACTGGCAAAGCCGTCGGCGGCAGCCGGATGAACATTGAGCATGGGCGCAGCACAAGGATGTGTTTCCGGCAGGAGCATAGGATTGTTTGCCGTGGCTGTCTTGCACCATGATGAAACTACCTATACTTGTAATTCTGTTTCTTAGCGATACGCCGCCTTCTTGTTGGTTTTGCCATGCCCGAACTCAGCACTACCGAACGGCTTGCCTGGTTGCGGCTGACCCGCACGCCCCAAATCGGCCCGGTGACCTTTGCCCATCTGATTGAACGTTGTGGTACGGCGGAAGCCGCACTGGAAGCAGCCCCCAGACTTGCCCGCCGTGGCGGGGGCGAGCTGAAACCGTGCCCGGCAGCCGAGGCCGAGCGCGAGATGGAGGCGCTGTCCCGTCTGGGCGGGCGGATGATCGCGTCCTGCGAAGCCGATTATCCGCGCGGACTGAAGGCGCTGGAAGCCCCGCCACCGATAGTGTCCATCCTCGGCCATGGCGTGCTGATGCGGCGCGAGATGGTGGCGATGGTCGGGGCACGTAATGCCTCGGCGCTGGGGCGTAAGCTGGCCTGGCGTCTGGCAAGCGATCTGGGGGCCGCCGAACTGGTGGTGGTGTCGGGTCTGGCCCGTGGCATTGATGCCGCCGCCCATGACGGGGCGCTGGCTACCGGCACCATTGCTGTGGTGGCGGGGGGCGTCGACGATATTTATCCGCCGGAAAATGCCGCGCTTTATGCGCAGATCAAGGCGCAGGGTGCCATCGTATCGGAAATGCCGCTGGGTATGGCCCCGCAGGCACGCCATTTTCCCCGGCGTAACCGCATCATCTCGGGGTTGGCGCGCGGGGTGATCGTGGTCGAGGCGGCAGAAGGCTCCGGCTCGCTCATCACCGCCCGTTATGCGCTGGAACAGGGCCGCGAGGTGTTCGCCGTGCCCGGCTCGCCGCTCGATCCACGGGCCAAAGGGGCCAACAAACTGATTCGCGATGGGGCCACGCTGACCGAGTGTGCCGCTGATGTGCTGGGCGTGCTGGCCCCGATGTTGCGCGGCGACTTTAATGATCCGGCAGGCGGGCAGGGCGGTGGTTTTGCGGGCAGGCAGGGCGGTGGTTTTGCGGGCAGGCAGGCCATAACCAGACCGGATGTCGATTGGCCGGAGAAGGAGATCGCGGTAATCCGTCGCATCGTTAACGAGGCGCTGGGCCCGGCCCCGGTCGCGGTTGACGAGCTGATCCGCCTTTGCAACCTCCCGGCGGGGGCGGTGCTGACCGTGCTGCTGGAGCTGGAATTGGCTGGAAAAATCGCCCGCCACCCTGGTAATAAGGTGTCCTGGGCCTAAAAATAGCCGTTCTTTGGGTTTGCCAGCATTCCGGCTTCCACCGCGGCCAGGGCGATCAAATGTGCCAGAATATGCTGATTATGCGCCACTGCGATTTTTTCCAGGGCGCACAGCATCCCTTCGGTATAGCTTGCTGACTGCGCCGGGCTGATGAGAGGCTGATCGAGCCGACCAGACCTGGACGCGTGGCGGGATGTTGCACCCTTGGCACCGTTTAACGCATCTTTACAATCAGGCATTGCGCTGAGCCATCGCTTAAGTTGTTGTGTATCATAATAAGGTAAATGGGGCTGCATTGCAACTGCAAGTTACAATTTCGTCGTTTTAAGCGGTTTTTACAATTTTAAGTATGAGGGGCACTGAAAAATCATGCGTTGACAAGGCTCCATCGCATCTAACAGTGTCGCACAGCGCAGGGCCCAGCTTATTCGCCAATCGATAGGCGGCCCTACAGACAGAGCTAAAGAGTACTGCACCTGATGAATATTCTTGTCGTCGAATCCCCTGCTAAAGCCAAAACCATCAATAAGTACCTCGGAACGGATTATAAGGTACTGGCCAGCTTCGGGCATATCCGGGACCTGCCGTCCAAGGACGGTTCGGTCAAACCGGAAGACGATTTTGCCATGACCTGGTCTCTGGAGGACCGTGGCACCAAACGGATCAAAGAAATTGCCGACGCGCTCAAAGGGGCTGACAAGCTGATCCTGGCCACTGACCCGGATCGCGAAGGTGAGGCGATTTCCTGGCATGTGCTCGAAGTGCTCAAGCAGAAAAAAGCGCTGGGTGATGCCAAGGTTGAACGCGTGGTGTTCAACGCCGTTACCAAGAATGCCGTGCTGGATGCCATTCGTAACCCGCGCCAGATTGATAACGAACTGGTCGATGCCTATCTGGCGCGCCGCGCGCTGGATTATCTGGTGGGCTTTACGCTGTCGCCGGTGTTGTGGCGCAAGCTGCCGGGCGCCCGTTCGGCGGGCCGCGTGCAGTCGGTGGCGCTGCGCCTGATCTGCGAACGCGAAACCGAGATCGAAAGCTTTAACGCGCAGGAATATTGGTCGATTGCCGCCGATGTCGCCACCAGGGGCGGGGCCTTCTCGGTCCATCTGGTGCAGCTGGCCGGTAAAAAGCTCGACAAGCTGGCCATTGGCAATCAGGGGGCGGCTGATGCGGCAGTCTCGGCCATTAATTCGGCCCAGTTTGCGATTGGCGGGGTTGAAACCAAGCCGGTAAACCGCCACCCCGCACCGCCGTTCATCACCTCGACCCTGCAGCAGGAAGCAGCCCGCAAGCTCGGCTTCTCGGCCAAGCGCACCATGCAGGTTGCCCAGCATCTGTATGAGGGTGTCGAGCTCAGCGGCGAAACCGTCGGTCTGATCACCTATATGCGTACTGACGGCGTCACCATGGATGGCGGGGCCATTGCCGAAGCGCGCACCATGATCGGCGAGCGCTATGGCGCCAAATATGTGCCCGATGTGCCGCGCCACTATGCCTCCAAGGTTAAGAATGCGCAGGAAGCGCATGAAGCCATCCGCCCGACCAGTTTTGCCCGCACACCGGAAAAGGTGGCCCAATATCTCGATGCCGATGGGGCCAGACTGTATGAACTGGTGTGGAAGCGCGCGGTGGCCAGCCAGATGCCCAGCGCCGAACTGATGCGCACGACGATTGATGTCACGTCAGCTGATAAACAGATCGCCCTGCGCGCCACCGGTTCGGTGGTGGCGTTTGACGGCTTCCTGACCCTGTATCAGGAAGGCCGCGATGACGAGGCGGATGAAGATGGGGCCCGCCTGCCCATGGTCACGGTGGGCGAGGGTGCCAAGGTCGACAAGGTGCTGCCCGAGCAGCATTTCACCGAGCCGCCGCCGCGCTATTCCGAAGCCAGTCTGGTGCGCAAGCTCGAAGAGCTTGGTATCGGGCGGCCGTCGACCTATGCCTCGATCCTGTCGGTGCTGCGCGAACGGGCCTATGTCCGCATGGACCGCAATCGCTTCCTGCCGGAAGATAAGGGCCGTCTGGTGACGGCGTTTCTGGCCAATTTCTTCAAGCGCTATGTCGAATATGATTTCACCGCCGATCTGGAAACGCGGCTCGATCAGGTCTCAGAAGGCAAGCTCGACTGGAAGCAGTTGCTGCGCGAATTCTGGGCGGATTTCTCCGCCGCCGTCGGCGATACCAAAGACCTCAAGGTTTCGGACGTTATCACCGCGCTGGATGAAGTGCTCAGCCCGCACATCTTCCCGTCGCACGAAGACGGCACCGACCCGCGGGTCTGCCCGACCTGTGGCAATGGACGGCTGGGCCTGAAGCTGGGTCGGTTTGGGGCCTTTGTCGGCTGCTCGAACTATCCCGAATGCCGTTACACCCGCCAGCTTGGCCAGTCGGCAGAAGAAGCCGGTAATGGCGAGCCCAAGGTGCTGGGCCTTTTCCCCGATACCGGCGAAGAAATTTCGCTGCGCAGTGGCCGCTTTGGTCCCTATGTTCAGCTTGGCGATGCTGAAAAGCCCAAACGCGCCAGCCTGCCCAAGGGCACGCAAGGCTCGGATGTTGATCTGGAACTGGCGATCAAACTGTTGTCGCTGCCGCGTGAGGTTGGCGTTCATCCCGAGCTGCAGAAGCCGATCACCGCGAATTTTGGCCGCTTCGGGCCCTATGTGGCGTGCGACGGGCAGTATGCCTCGCTGGAGACGCCGGAAGATGTCTTCACCGTGGGTATCAATCGCGCCGTCACCATTCTGGCCGAGAAGAAAGCCCGTGGCCGTTCGTTCCGTGGGCCGGAGCCGTTAAAAGAAATCGGCAAGAATGCTGAAGGTAAGGACATCAAGCTGATGAAGGGCCGCTTCGGGCCTTATGTCACCGATGGTGAAGTGAACGCGACCATCCCGAAAGAAAAAGACCCGCTGGCCGTCACGCTGGAAGAGGCTTTGGCTTTGATTGCCGCGCGCGCGGCCAAGGGTGGGGTCAAGAAGAAGCCCGCCAGGAAAGCCGCCCCGAAGAAAGTGGCAAAAGCTGCGCCAAAGAAGACGACGACGAAAAAGGCTGCGGTGAAAAAGACCGCTGCGAAACCGGCCAAGGCACCAGAAAAGGCCACCGAAAAAACCGTGAAAAAAGCCACGGTTAAGAAGACGGTCAAAAAAGCGGCCGCGAAGAAAACGGTTAAGTCCGCAGGCAAAAAAGCGTGAAGCAACCCGGAAAAACGTCACCAAAAAAATCTTCGCTGATTTCAAAAGAGCGGGTTTTAGAAACCTTGGCCGCTAATCCCGGGGCGACCAAGCGCGATCTGGTACGCATGATGGGGGTCAAGGGTTCCGACCGCATCGATCTTAAGCATGTCCTCAAACAGCTTGAGGAAGAGGGTGCGGTAAAAGGAAACCGCAAGCGCGGCTATGCCGAGCCGGGTGCGCTGCCCGAAGTGCTGGTGCTGGAAACCTATCGTGACGAGGATGGCGATCTGTTCGCCCGTCCGCTCAATTGGGAAGGCGAGACACCCGCACCCCGCATCACCCTGATCACCGAGGAAACCGTCGGCGTTGGTGAAAAACTGCTGGCCCGGCTGAGCCGCAAGGACGAAGGCTTTACCGCCCGGATCATCCGCCGTCTGGCCACGCCACAAAGCCGTATTCTGGCGGTGCTGCGCAAAGCCGAAGGCGGCATGCGCCTGATCCCGGTCGATAAGAAAGCCCGCAACGACTATTTTGTTTCGCCCAACGATCTGAACGGGGCGCTGATTGGCGAGCTGGTGCTGGCCGAGCCGGTGGGGCGCAATGCGCATCTGCCCCGGGCACGGGTGATCGAGCGGTTGGGCAGTCTGGATGCGCCCAAATCGATCAGTCTGATCGCCGTGCACACCCATGGCATTCCGATGGAATTCCCGGCGGATGTCATCAAAGAGGCAAGGGCTGCCAAGCCAGTAACACTGAAGGCTGATCAGTCTGCCCGCGACGGCGGGCCGGCCAGCGTTGGCCGCCACCGCGGAGGCGATGCGCAAAGCGCATCTGCCGTAAGCGAATTCAAACGTACCGACTTACGTAAAATTCCGCTGGTGACCATCGACCCGGAAGATGCCCGCGACTTTGACGATGCGGTGTGGGCCGAACCTGCCGGGGATGGCTTTGATGCCATCGTGGCGATTGCCGATGTGGCCCATTATGTGCGCCCCGGAACGCCGCTCGACAAGGAAGCCTATAAGCGCGGCAACTCGGTCTATTTCCCCGACCGGGTGGTGCCGATGCTGCCCGAAGAGCTGTCGAACGATCTGTGCTCGCTGCGTCCCGATGAAGACCGCGCCTGCATGGCGGTACGGATGCATTTCGATGCGTCGGGCCGCTTGCGCAAACATACGTTCATGCGCGGACTGATGCGTTCGGCGGCCCGGCTGACCTATGCCGAGGCCCAGAAAGCGTTTGACGGCCTGCCGGTCGAAATTCCCGAGGCCGCACGCCAAACGCTGGCCAATCTGTGGGCCTGCTATACCATCATGGTCAAGGCGCGTGAGGCCCGCAGCCCGCTGAACCTTGATCTGCCGGAACGCCGTATACGGATCGATGAGGCTGGCAAGGTCACCGGCATCGGTTTCAAAGACCGCCTTGAATCGATGCGCCTGATTGAAGAGCTGATGGTGATGGCCAATGTCGCCGCCGCCGAAGCGCTCGAAAAACATCATACGCCGCAGATCTATCGCGTGCATGATGTTCCGTCGCAGGAAAAGCTGCATGCCTTTGCCGATTATCTGCACACGCTGGGCATTGCGTTTGCAAAGGGGCAGGTAATCAAGCCCGCCGCGTTCAATCAGATTTTGGAACGCGTCAAGGGCGGCCCGCACGAGCATGTCATGAATGATGTCGTGCTGCGCAGTCAGGCGCAGGCGGTGTATTCTGCGGCCAATGTTGGGCATTTTGGTTTAAATCTGGCCAAATACGCCCATTTCACCTCGCCCATCCGGCGCTACGCCGACCTTGTTGTGCACCGTGCGCTGATCCGCGCCCATGGCTTTGGGGATGACGGCCTGACCGAGGGCGAAAGCCATCAGCTGGCCGGTATTGCCGAGCATATTTCGGTGACCGAACGGCGGGCGATGATGGCCGAACGTGACAGCGCCGACCGCTATGTTGCGTCCTATATGGCCGACCGGGTCGGGGCCGAGTTCGAGGCCCGCATTGTCAGTGCCACGCGGTTTGGCCTGTTTGTGCGTCTGGGCGAGACCGGGGCCGAGGGGTTGCTGCCAGCCCGCATGCTGGGCGCGGAATATTTCCGATATGACGAACCCGCGCAGGCGCTGATCGGGGACCGCACCGGCACGACCTATGCCATTGGCAATATGGTGATGGTGAAACTGGCCGAGGCCAGTGCGCTGACCGGCGGAATGCGTTTTGATCTGGCTGAGACTGGTGCCCAAGCCGGTGCCAGGGGTGGCGAGGGCGAAAAGCCCCGCTATCATCGTGGCAGGCCCGTATCGCGTGCTGGCGACAAAAAACGCGTAAAACGCCGCAAGTGAACCGCCGGGTCACAGTCTTTTATAAAAATTGACCTAGCGTAAAGTTTACGCTGCACTTACGTCAGGATCTGTGTAATAAGCCCCCGCTATTTTGCGAATTGTATAGGCATGCCTGTCTGTTACGCAAATAACACACATTAATTACACATTTATACGTGTAATTGTAATTGTTGTTGCGTGCTGAAATGGTAATTAATACATTTCACCACAACAACGTATTTGTTGTGTTAATTAAAGGGGTGGTGTGATGAAGCGTATTCTTCTGGGGTCTACAGCTC
>JBAVPS010000137.1:0-1871 GCA_049693315.1 Rhizomicrobium sp.
ATCCTGTGCCGCCTGGGCTGCCGGTGCCAGTGGCACCGTGTTTGCCGTTTCAGAAACGGAGAGACTCATATCCATCACACCCTCGAATGGCTACCGAATAACTGATGCTGTAAATTATGTTAACACGAATACAACCATAAGTGAAGTAAGAATGCGGCACCCACTAGACAGCTTTTTTATCATTTTTATTGCGTATTATCATTTTCCCTCACTACGTAACGGTTTCATTTTGCTACGAAATCTATTCAAAAAGGCATCATAATCACCCAATTGTCATCATCCCATATTATTACAACTAAGCCCGTCAAACACCGTTTTTGACATACTTTGACAAGCTTTGCGTTTGCTACAGACCGTCAAACACCGCACAGTGCGGACAAAGGTGACGGCACAATGAAAGACGATAACAAACCCCATATTCTGGTGGTCGAAGACGCCCGTGATATTCGCGAACCGCTGGCGCGCTACTTACGCGAACACGGCTATCGTGCCACCACGGCACCGGACGCGGCCAGCGCGCGGAAAGTTCTGAAAAGCTCCGGAATCGATCTGGTCGTACTCGACATCATGATGCCGGGGGAAGATGGCCTCAGCCTGTGCCGCTCGGTCCACGAGAGCACGCAAACTCCGGTGATTCTGCTCACCGCCCGCGGCGAGGAAGTCGACCGCATTGTCGGGCTGGAAATGGGGGCGGATGATTACATCGCCAAACCTTTCAGCCCGCGCGAGCTGATTGCCCGCATTGCCGCCGTTCTGCGCCGGACTCAGGCCCTGCCCCCGCGGCAGAAACCACCATCGGCGTCCCGGGTCCGTTTTGGCGACTGGACCCTGGATACCGGCCAGCGCGAGCTGATCGGCGATGATGGTGTGGCCATCCCGCTGTCGAGTGGTGAATTTCGCCTGCTGGCGGCCCTGATCGAACGGCCCAAGATCGCGCTGACCCGCAACCAGCTGCTGGATTTGACCAAGGGGCGTGATGCCGACCTGTTCGACCGCTCGATCGACAATCATGTCAGCCGCCTGCGTAAGAAGATTGAGCCGGACCCCAAAAATCCGCGTTACATCAAAACGGTCTGGGGTGGCGGCTATATCTTTGCGATGGATCCGGTTACCGAATGAAACGGCTTGGTTGCCCCTTACGGTTTTGGCCCCGCACACTGGGCACCCAGCTGGTTGTCGTCACCGTGCTGGCGGTCATCATCTCCAATGTGGTGGTGGTGATCTGGTTCAGTCTGGGCCATCAGCGTGACAATGAAACGGCGATTCAGGAACGCTTTCTGGATCGGGCGGCATCAACCGCCATTCTTTTAAGCAAAACCCCGCCCGATGTGCGTGACACAGCGGTACGGGCTTTTTCGGGCAATTTCTGGGGCGGCATGGGCCTGCACAAAGGCCATTTTGCCCCTCATGCCATGTCGAAAGACGAGTTGCGGCTGACCCAGCATTTAAAAACCGTGCTGCCAGCCAATATGGCGGCACAGGCTGCGGTGTATTTCCAACCACAAATCCAGATATTGCAGCCCCCCGATAGCATGGGCATGGCGCGTGGCCGCGGTCACCCATCGGATATGAACGAAGGGATGCCAGGCCCCCACCCCGGGGAACCACATATGTCGTTGCCGGGGCCGCGGGGGCGAATGCTGCAGATCATTATTCCGCTTTCGGCCGACACGCAGCTGGTGGCAACCTTCTTCCGCCCCCCCGCCTTTTTCTGGTCACCGCAGCTGCTGCTGGCGGCCATCGTCACCATTCTGATTGCCTCGCTGGCGGCGGCCTATATCGCCCAGCGCGTGACACGCCCGCTGGCCAAGCTGGCGGCGGCGGCATCGAACGCGGCCCATGGCGGCGAAGCGGCCCGGGTGCCCGAACAA
>JBAVPS010000138.1:0-7315 GCA_049693315.1 Rhizomicrobium sp.
GGCATAGACCTGCGTGCCCAGCCGCGGGATAAAAAAGGAATTCATCACGGCATCCGATGTGATGGAGAAATCCACCGCCTGGCCCACCGGCATGGCCATTTCGTTGACCGTGGCAATGCCTTCTTCGGGGTAGATGAACAGCCATTTCCAGTCGAGCGCCACCACTTCGACTTTGAGCGGTTTGCCCGGCACATCCAGTGGCCGATAGGGATCAAGCGTGTGCGTGCTGATCCAGGTCATCACACCCATGATGATGATCAGAACGACCGGTACGCCCCAGACAATGGCTTCCAGTACATTGGAGTGCGACCAGTTCGGCTCATACCGCGCCCCGGCCGACGCCCGGTAGCGATAGGCGAAAATCAGGGTGAGCACGATGACCGGCACCACCACGATCAGCATCAAACCGGTGATGATCAGGATCAGCCGTTTTTCCTCGGCCCCCACCTGCCCCATCGGCGACAGAACGTCGAGTTCACACCCCCCCAGCAAAAGGGCGGGCAGAACGGTCATACACAGTAGGCCAAGTACTCGTTTCATGGCGACCCCGTGGCAAGGCGCCGAAAATCGCGGCGGAGAATGAATCACCTAAAGGCAACCATCATCCCCGCGGATTTTAAGAATTCTTTCCTTGATCTAAATCAAATTGGGTAAAAAACACGCCCCGCCATTGGAAAATAGCGGGGCGTGATCACGATCAAACAAGCCTTATTTTCCCGATTTATTTTGCGGGAACCGCCATTGTGAACGGGGCCGCAGGCAGCCCTGCCCCGTTATACAGATTAACGACGGGGCTGTCGGCCCAGCCATAGCGCAGCGTTACGGCTGTGAAACCGGCCGGAAGCGCAATTTCGACCGCATCGCCCTTCTGCACCGCATCGACATAGCGGCAGGCCCCCGCCGCATCGCAAAGCTGAAAGCCGAGCGGACGACTGGCGGCATAGGCGAGCAGGCCCTTTTCGACGTGGCTATAGTGCAGGCTCAGGACATCACCGAAACGGGTGAGGCTGGCGGGAACCGGGCCGCTGCCTGCTACATCCTGACCATAGACCAGCTGCTGCACTGTCAGTGCCACGCGGCGACCAAGCTCCTGCTTGTTGGTGGGATGAATGTTATCAACCTGCCCCAGATCGATCGTCACCACCAGAGCGGCTTTTTTGGTTTCGGCCACGATTTTGCGCTGCGCCTCGCGCATATCGGCCCAGTCGGATTGCCCCGCCTCAACGCGATACGCGCCATAATTGGGCAACTGCACCACGACAAAAGGCGTCTCGGCATCGAACTGACGCCGCCAGTCGGCGATCAGTGCAGGAAGCTGGCGGGCATATTCGGTTGCCGCGCCGGAATTGGATTCGCCCTGATACCAGATGATGCCACTGAGCGGGGTGTTATGCAGCGGGCGGATCATCCCGTTATACAGATCACTGACCCCAAACTGGTTGAGCCACGGCATCGCCGGGGCCGCGCCAAGTTTATCCATGGGGATCGACGTTTTGTAGTGCCACGGCGCACCCAGCGTCACCGCAGAACCGTCGGTGTATTTCAGCGCCATCTGATCGCCGCGTGACAGCACACCGGCACCACCGACCACGCTGAGGGTAATGACGTTTTTGCCGGCATGCAGAACGCCAGCGGGCACATCATAATTGCGGGGCACGTCATAGCCCTGCCCCGCGCCGACCATAACGCCATTGACCCAGGCCACATCGGTGGTGTCGATCGCCCCCAGCGACAGGGTTGCGGCCCGCGCCTGTTCGGCGGTCAGCGTCACGTCCTGGCGCAGCCACACCGCGCCATTGAAAGTGACCATCTTAGGCACATTCCACACCCGCCAGGTGCCGGTGATGGTGATTTTGTCCCAGCCGCTGTCATCAAAACCGGGCTTAAACCAGGCATCCGCCCCCTGTGCCGCCGGATCGCGCGCCACAATCCACGCCGCCACACGTTCCGCCCATTTTTTCTTTGCGGCATCAGGCGACGCGGCATAGAGCTTCAACAGGGCGATATCGGCATCGTAATTGCCCAGTTTGTGTAAGGCCTCGCCACTGATCCAGGCCTGAATGACCGAACCACCCCAGGCATCTTCGATCAGGCCGACCGGCACACCGATGGCGGGTTGCAAATTTTTGCCGAAATTATAGCAGGTGGCAGAAAAATCGGTGACCGACTTCGGGCTGGTCACATCCCATTTGGCATCGGCACCAAAGGTTTCGCGCGGCGTGGCGCTGGGGAAACGCTGCACATGGAACAAACGAATGTTGCTGTTGGTGGCACCCCAGATATCGGAATTGTAATTGGAGGCAACGCTGACCGGCATTTCCATGTTCGACTGGCCCGAACACAGGAACACATCACCGATCATGATATCGCTGAGATTCTGCACCGTGCCGTCGCTGCTTTTTGCGGTCACCGTATAGGGCCCGCCTGCCGTCATGGCGGGCAGCGCCGCCTGCCATTTGCCGGTCTTGTCTGCCCTGGCGCTGGCGCTGTGACCATCCAGCGTCACCGTGACCTTAGCCCCCGGCTTCGTCTGGCCCCACAGCGGAATCGGACGGGCCCGCTGCAACACAGCATGGTCCTGAAAGCTGGTGTAAAGCAGCGTGGCGGGCGCGGTACTGGCCGCGGCGGGGGCTTCGGCCCAGACCGGACTGGTGCCAGCCAGCAACAGGGCGGACAAAGCAAAGGGATAAAAACGCATTGGGTTTCCTCGAAGGCTTGCCTGATATTCGGCGGCACATCATAGCGCCACAGCTCCGCGAAAAAACACCCTGACGCCACCTTGCGCAACACAGCTGCGTGAAAGCCGGACGCAACCAGCTTTCACGCCACACGTGTATCAGATGAACAATGTTGTGCCGGATTCTTCCGCATTGGCCAGAAACGCCGCAACCCCGCCACTTTCAACACCGTCGATCAATTCCGAGGGATGAAAGCCCATCACATCCATCGACATCTGACAGGCGATGATCTCGGTACCGCCCGCAATCAGCCCCGCCAACAGATCTGCCGGGGTATCGACATGTTTGCCCGCCATAACATGCTTCATCAGCGGGGCCCCCAGACCGGCAAAATTCATCTTGGACAGGGAACTGAGCCGCGCCGCACCACGGGGCAGCAGAAATCCAAAAGCCCATTCGATCAGCGTTTTTTTCACCCTTGGGGCAGCGGCGCGGCGCAGCACATTCAGCCCCCAGAAGGTAAAGAACAGACTGACCTTTTTGCCCATGGCCATGGCACCGCTGGCGATGATCAGGGCCGCCATCACCTTGTCGAGATCGCCGGAAAACACCACCATAGTGAAGCGGTCGGTGCGGTGACCAACCTCACGGGCACCATCCGCCACTGGGGCAACACCCGTTTTCCGCAAAACCGCGGTGACCTGTCCGCCGTCCGCCACGACAGACAGCACATCATTGCCCGTCTTCTGTGCCCAGGCCCGCACATCGCGGCCAAAGGCCGGGTCGGTGGCCGTAATGCGTAAACTTTCGCCGGGGGCCATAGCCTGCATCGCCTGAAAGGTTTTGAGGATCGGACCGGGACATTGCAGCCCGGTGGCATCCAAAGCCTGGCAGCCATCAGGCTGAGCAGCCGCAGTGGCAGCAGCCGAAACCGCGCCGGGCTTACAGCTTTCATAATCGAAAATATCGGGGTTATCCTGTGGCCCTGTCGCAAAGGCATAGCTTTTATAACCACCGGTCAGATTGCGCACGTCGCTGAAACCCGATTGCAGCAAAATACGCTGGGCCAGATAGCCCCGCATGCCAACCTGACAGAACAGCACCACCGGGCGATGCCGATCAATTTCATCAAGACGGCCACGCAACTGATCGAGCGGAATATTACGTGCCCCCGCAATGGTAGCGATGGAAAACTCCGCCGCCGTGCGCACATCAATCAGCTGCACGTCAGAGCCTGTCGCGAGCAAACCCTGCAGCGCCAGCCAGCCGATCACCTTATGCGTTCCCGCCAGCACATTGCCCGCGACATAGCCTGCGATATTGACCGGGTCTTTGGCCGAACCGAAGGGCGGCGCATAGGCCAGTTCCAGATCGGCCAGATCCGCCGCCGAAAGCCCGCCCTGAATGGCGGTGGCGATGACGTCGATACGTTTATCCACCCCATCAGCGCCGACCGCCTGCGCCCCCAGAATGTGGCCATCCGGGGCATACAGCAGTTTGAGGCTGATCTGGCTGCTGCCGGGGTAGTAACCGGCGTGCGAGCCGCTGTGCGTGATGGTGGCGTGATAGGAAATCCCCGCCGCCAGCAACTGCCGTTCATTCAGGCCCGTACTGGCGGCGGCCAGATCAAACACCTTGAGGATCGCGGTGCCCAGCGTGCCCGGATAGGCTTTGCGCGCCCCATCACTGGCGGCACAGATATTATCGGCGGCAAGACGCCCCTGCCGGTTGGCCGGTCCCGCCAGCGGGATCAGCGCGGCACGATGGCTGATGGTTTGCGTGACCTCGACCGCATCACCCACGGCATAAATATCGGGATCGCTGGTTTGTAGGTAAGCATTGACTTTGATGCCGCCGGTGTCGCCCAGTTCCAGCCCGGCATCACGGGCCAGTGCGGTTTCCGGGCGCACGCCAATGGCCAGCACCACCATATCGGCCGCAATGCGCCGGCCACTGGCCAGCACCACAATGCTGTGGCTGCCCGCATCCTCGAACGCCGCGATCTTGTCGCCAAGATAGAGTTCAACCTGCTTGTCTTTAAGGTGGGCATGGGCAATCGCCGCCATGTCGCCATCAAAGGGGGCCAGGATCTGTGGCGCGCCCTCGATAATGGTGGTGGCGATACCACGTGCGTGCAGATTCTCGGCCATCTCGATACCGATAAAACCACCACCGATCACCACCACGCGCCGCATTGGCTGGCCGCCCAGATGGGCCATGATGCGATCGAGGTCCGGGATATTGCGTAACGTGAAGATCCGCGGGGATTCGATACCCGGCAGCGGCGGGCGCACCGGGGCCGCCCCCGGCGACAGCAGCAGCCGATCATAGGTTTCGTCGACCACCGCCCCGGTAACCAGATTTTTCAGCCGCACGGTCTTTGCAGTGCGATCAATCGAAACCGCCTCAGTCTGGCTGCGGACATCGACAGCGTAACGGGCACGGAACATCTCCTCGGATGCGACCAGCAGATTTTCCCGCGCCGGGATGGTGCCTGAAACATGATAGGGCAGCCCGCAATTGGCGAAGCTGATATAGGGGCCACGCTCGACCAGAATAATCTCGGCCGTTTCGGCATTGCGCCGCAACCGCGCCGCCGCCGTAGCCCCACCGGCAACACCACCAATGATGACGATTTTCATGCCTGACTGACCTTTCATCGCCCGCACGGGATGTGCCGCAGCGGCACAAACAGGCAGGCACCCACGATTTAGGACTTGCACGCTACCAATATATTCGTATATTCGCAAGTATGAAGACAAATCCTGACCAGATGGAAAAGAACGCCGCGCAGGCCGAAACGCTGCTCAAGGCGCTGGCCAGCCGTAACCGGCTGATGATCCTGTGCCTGCTGGTGGAGGGGGAATGCTCGGTCGGCCAGATCAGCGAAAGCCTTGCCGTCAATGGCCCGACGGTATCACAGCACCTTGCCCTGCTGCGTAAAGACGGGCTGGTCACCACCCGCAGGCAGGGCCAGACCATCTGGTATTCCATCGCCAGCGAACCGGCGCGCAAGCTGCTTGAAACGCTCTATAAGATTTACTGCACGTAAGAATATCGCCTGTCTGGTGCAACAGAACGAACCTGCCACCACATCGAATGCCCAGTGGCAGCCTGCCGGGGGGGGCAGAAATCTCTGCCCGGCCCCTATGGCATTACGCGATCAGGGCGATCAGCGCCTTGGCAACACCTTCACTGCTGGCCGGGTTCTGCCCCGTAATCAGCTTGCCATCTTCCACGATGAACGGTGCCCAATCCGGCCCTTTGCGATAATCGGCACCCTGCGCAATGAACGTGTCCTCGATCAGGAAGGGCACGACATCCGTCAGCTCGACGGCGGCTTCTTCACCATTGGTAAAACCGGTGACCGTGCGCCCCTTAACGATGGGATCGCCATTGGCAGCCTTGACATTCTTCAGTACGCCCGGCGCATGGCAGACAAAACCAATCGGCTTACCGGCACGCTCGAAGCTTTCGATCAGCCGGATCGACACCGGGCTTTCGGCCAGATCCCACAAGGGGCCGTGACCACCGGGATAGAATACCGTATCGAAATCTTCCTGCCGCACGGTGTCGAGCTTCACCGTATTGGCGAGCACCTTTTGCGCAGCCGGGTCCGCCTTGAAGCGATGGGTCAGTGCAGTCTGAAAATCCGGCAGGTCGCTTTTGGGATCGAGCGGCGGCTGGCCACCGGCAGGCGATGCCACCGTGATCTCTGCCCCCGCATCGAGAAACGTATAGTACGGGGCGGCAAATTCCTCCAGCCAGAAGCCGGTCTTTTTGCCTGTATTACCCAGCGCGTCATGGCTGGTCATTACCATCAGAATTTTCATAATGTACCTTCTTTCAGTGTCTGTCCGTCATCAGGGGATACGGACTTATGGGGATAGGATTTCTGTTTCAGCTTTTCCGGCTCAGCATTGCTTCCAGCGCAGCTTGCTTGTCGGCATAGGGGGCACGCAGGCGAAGACCACTGGCCCCTTCAGCGGATTGAAGTACCGTTGGGCGGAAGTGGCTGAACCGCCGGAAGCCGTGAACACCATGATAGGCACCAATACCCGAAGCCCCCACACCACCAAACGGAAGGGCTTCGATACTGGCGTGCGTCATGACATCGTTGATAACCAGCGCACCAGATGTCACCCGGGCTGCAAAATGCTGCTGCGTAGCCGGTGTGTTACTGAACAAATAGGCTGCCAGCGGGCGATCATGGGCATTGATATGCGCAATGGCGTCTTCAATGCTGGCCACGGTTTTAACAGGTAGCAGGGGGCCAAAAATCTCCTCCTGCATAACCCGCATATCATCGCTTACCCCGAGCAGTAACACGGGCGCGATTTTGCGTGTCGCAGCATCATAGGGTGGTTCCCCCGCAGGATTGAGCGTGATGACCCGGGCACCCTTGGCCTCGGCATCGGCAATCAATCCCACCAGGCGCTCAAAATGGCGCTGGGTTACGATTGAGGTGTAATCGTTATTGGCCTGAATGGCGGGGAATGCACGCGCCATAAAGCTTTTCGCAGAAGCCACAAAGCTTTCCACCGCATCATCCTGCAACATGACATAATCAGGTGAAATGCAGATCTGACCGGCATTAAAGGTTTTGACCGTCAATACGCGGTCCGTGGCTGTTGCGA
>JBAVPS010000139.1:0-2057 GCA_049693315.1 Rhizomicrobium sp.
CTTGTGGCCATTGGGCGTGGTCCAGTAATACAGGTCGATCATCTGTGTTCCTTCTGTTGCTGGTTTACCGGCCGCAAATTGTGCCAGCCCGGTGCGGTTTAAGGGCGTATGCGGCATCCCGAAGCGATACCTGAGTGTTTTAATTTAGTATCTTCAGGAGTGCTTTCAATATAATCGCCTCGTAATTTCTGCTGCATTGTCGCATGATTTTCTGTTATACCAACGCCTCCAAATTTACTCAGACAATTTAAAAGTGTCAGCGATGAAAACCGAAGAAGAGAAAATGCTCGCGGGCGAGCCCTATGATGCCCATGGTCCGGAACTGTTGGGCGTTCGCCTCAAGACCAAGAAAATCCTGCATCGGCTTAATGTCACCGAAGCCTATTGCGATCATCAGCAGAGCATCATCAACGAGCTGTGCCCCAACTCGGCCAAAGACCTCTATATCGAGCCGCCGTTTCATTGCGATTATGGCCGCTACATCTATGCCGAGGAACGCGTCTTCATCAATTTTGGCGCGGTCATTCTGGATGGCGGAACGGTAAAGATCGGTGCCGGTACGCTGATTGCCCCCGGCGTGCACATCTATACCGCCCAGCACCCGCTTGAGGTGGTTGATCGGCGCGTCTGGGAGGATTGCCGCCCCGTGGTGATCGGTAAGGAATGCTGGATCGGTGGCCACGTCACCATTTGCCCCGGCGTTACAATTGGCGATCGTACGGTGATTGGTGCGGGCGCGGTGGTCACGCATGATATTCCGGCCGATAGTCTGGCGGTGGGCAATCCGGCGCGGGTGGTGCGGCAGCTTAATCAGCCTAAAGAATAATCCATATGCCGATGCGAAGAAAATCGCAGCCGTCCGGTTCCTCTACGTTTTTTGTGGTTTTATCACCGTTGCACCGCCGGGCTTGCCGCGTGCATCATGGTCGGTAAATGGGGCGGATTCCCACCCGTTAGCAAAAGGTGCAGCAATGAGCGTGATGGTTTACGGCCTTTCGGCCTGCAGTACGGTGCAAAAGGCGCTCGGCTGGCTTGATGCCCATGGCATAGCCTACAGCTTCCACGATTTTAAAACCCAGGGTGCGGACGAGGCTAAGCTGAATGCGTGGTGCAAGCTGGCTGGCTGGGAAAAGGTGATGAACCGGGCCAGCCTGACCTATCGCGGTCTGTCGGCGGGCGATAAGGAAAACCTCGATCAGGCCAAGGCGATTGTGCTGATGATGGCCAAGCCGACACTGATCCGTCGCCCGGTGCTGGAAACCGGCGAAACCGTGCTGCGCGGTTTTTCGGAAAAGCAGTATCGCGAAACCTTTGGCGTTTCACCTTAATGCTGGGCCTTAGGGGCAGGACCTATTAATTACAGGGGTTCTGCGCGAGCAGAAAATTACTCCGGCCACGAAAAAAGCGAAACGTGTATCGGGCATACAAGCGAGCTTTTTGAGGCCGCCGGGGGGATTTTCTGCCGCGCCCTTCGGGTTTGCGTCCGACGTCGAACGGCTTCGTCAAAAGCCTTGACCGTATTGACGATACGCTCTGCGGCTTTTTCCTGGCCGTTCATAGTCGGGCGCAAACAGTACCTCCTGCAATTAATAGGTTCTGACCCTAGCCAGCGCGCCGAGCAGTTTCTGCATGGTGCCGCGCAAGGCGA
The DNA here is from genome assembly GCA_049693315.1 of Rhizomicrobium sp. Taxonomy (GTDB): domain Bacteria; phylum Pseudomonadota; class Alphaproteobacteria; order Micropepsales; family Micropepsaceae; genus Rhizomicrobium. The sequence continues at coordinate 1,649 of JBAVPS010000139.1, forward strand.
TCAGCTCGTCCAGCGGCAGGCCCATCGCACCACAGATCTGGGCCGGTATGGCATAGGCATCCTGCTTCAGTTTGCGGCCCTTTGATGTCAGCGCAATCTGCACACGGCGCTCATCTTCGGCGTCGCGCGTGCGGGTGATCAGCTTGGCGCTTTCCATGCGTTTGAGCAGCGGGGTCAGCGTGCCGCTGTCGAGATAGAGGCACGCCCCCAGATCGCTGACACTTTGCGGGGCTTTTTCCCACAGTACCAGCATGACCAGATATTGCGGATAGGTCAGCCCCAGGCGATCCAGCGCAGGCCGGTAGAGCCGGGTAATCAGATTGGCTGCCGCATACAGCGGAAAGCACAGCTGATTACCCAGTTTCAGAATCTCGTCCGCGCTGGCCGGGGAAGCTAAAACGGTATCGCC
>JBAVPS010000140.1:0-1575 GCA_049693315.1 Rhizomicrobium sp.
CCGAACGCGCCGCGGGGTAGAAGGGCCTCTTTCGCTACGCTCCAGAGGCCCTTCTACCCCGCAATCCCCAAACAACTACACGGCTATCGACTGGCCTACTTACTGGGATGGTCCGCCGTTTTTCCCCGAAGGAAGCGGGGATATAAGAGACAGAGGAGGAACCATCCATGGAATTACGTACACTCGGCATCGATCTGGGCAAAACGACATTTTATGCGGTAGGTCTCAACGAATGCGGCACAGTGACGCTGCGCAAAAAGTTCTCCCGGGCACAACTGTTGCGCTTTACAGCGAACCTGAAGGTGGCGCTGATCGGGATGGAAGCTTGCGGCGGAGCGCACTTTCTCGGCCGCGCTCTGCGCGAGCAAGGGCACGAGGTGCGCCTGATTCCCGCCCAGTATGTCAAGCCCTTTGTGAAAACCAACAAAAACGATTTCATTGACGCCGAAGCCATCGCCGAGGCTGTCGGACGTCCGACCATGCGCTTCGTACCTATCAAAAGCGACGAGCAACTGGATCTGCAATCGCTGCACCGGGTGCGAGAGCGTTGGGTGATGCGACGTACGGCGGTCGTCAACCAGATTCGTAGTTTGCTACTGGAGCGTGGTGTGACTCTCCGCAAAGGGAGAAAGTACGTGGACCATCAGTTGCCTGGGATCCTCGAAGACGCTGAGACAAAACTCTCCGGCGCGGTACGGACGCTATTGGCGGAACTGCGTCTCGAATTGCAGCAACTGGTTGAACGCATCGCTACTTTGGATCAAACCATCCGGCAGTTGGCCGATAAACATGAAGGCTGCCGCCGTATGTTGTCCGTTCCGGGCGTTGGACCGGTCACGGCGACGGCAATTCTGGCCGCGATCGGAAATGGCGATGCTTTCGCCAAGGGGCGGGACTTCGCCGCCTGGGTCGGGCTGACGCCAGCGGAATACTCGACCGGAGGGAAACAGCATTTACTGGGCATCAGCAAACGTGGCAATCCGTACCTGCGCAGGCTTTTCGTTCAGGGAGCACGGGCGGTGCTGGTCGTGCGCGACAAACAGAATCCCGTTTTGAAAAAGTGGCTGGATGGACTGGCGGCGCGGAAACACAACAATGTCGCCGTCATCGCGCTAGCCAATAAACTGGCGCGGATCAGTTGGGCGGTTCTGGTAAAAGAAAAAGCCTACCAGCCGCGCGAAGTGCCCGTGGCAGCTTGAGTTTCCGGTTTGCAAATGCCGCTTGGCAAAATACGCCAAGCTTGGAAATCGCTTCGCGATTTCCACATTCGCAAACCGGCGGCGGCGGTCTGAATCACTTTTTACCTGCCAGGTCTGCTGGCGAACCAATGAGATGGCACAACGGTCAAAACCGGCGCTTCAAAAACCTGTGGAGCAAAATAGTCCTTTGCGACTGGCTATTTAGATAGGCATGGAGCGCAGCGTATTCCATCGTGGCTCGGAAGAAACATCCCTTCCATCAGAAGCCGGATACATTTACGCAGACCAACCTGTCACCCTCATTTTTTCGCTTGCAGAATCGCGGCGGACCATACATTTGCTCCGGCGATCATACTCATGAACCACGCCAATGATT
>JBAVPS010000141.1:0-1661 GCA_049693315.1 Rhizomicrobium sp.
GGCAGCTGGTGCCGACAGCTTGTCATAGCAGGCGAGCCGGGCAGCCGCGTCCGTCAGTGCGGCGCAGGATTTCAGCGCATCGCCCGGATCGGCGGCCGATGCCGCAACGGCGGTAAAAACCAGGGCCGACGCAAGGGCGCAGGAACGTAGCAACATGGCAAAACCTCTGACAAACGGTGGCAATACGCGCGGCATACTAGCGGCAAGCCCACAGGCGCGACAAGCGACAGATCTGCCATGGCCCGTTTCCCGGCCAGACCATTTTGTAACAAAGATTGGTCGGCGGGGGCATCTGCCGCCACTTTCGCGACAAACGCCTGAGGGGACGGTGCGAAAAACGGCACCCCGCCAAAATTGGCGACACATAACGCGATTTCAAAAAAAACGCCCGGGCATTGAGCCCGGGCGCAACAGCCAGATCAGCAATCAGATGGCGATTTTGACCTGTGCACCAACCGCCAGAACGTTGGCGGTATGCTTGAAATAGAAGCTACCCGGATCGGTGATGTACTGAACATCCGGGCGAATGGAGGCCCAGTTGTTGATCTGGAAGTTATAGCTCACTTCGTACAGACTTTCCGCCGTGGTGAACGCATCAAACGAACCGGGGGTCGCATCAGCCTTCAGCCGTGCATTCTCCAGCAGCTGTTTGTTGACGCTCGACTGCACATAACCGAATGCCAGCACGTCTTTCGGACGCGAGGCGAACAGCCCGGTATAGATGAAACCGGCCGAAGCCCAGTTACGCAGCAGCGCGGTATCCGGGCTGGACCACATGTAATGGCCAAACAGGCTCAGACCGCGGTTGTTGTTACCGCCAACGGTCGTGATCTTCTGATCGAACATGACATAGGCACCATCACGATGCCCCACCGTATCGGTCGAACCCTGCTTCTTCACATTCGAGCTGTCGTAGAAGAAGCCAACCTTGTAATGGCCCGGGTATGCCGTGCCTTTAGCAGGCTCGTAACCGATTTCGACCGGCACAACCGCCCCCGTCGTTCCCGACGCGAACGGGTCAAAGGAATTCGACACCAGATTCAGATTTGAATTCGCCTGTGACACGCCGGCACGGATATACAAATCCGGCAGCACGTAAGCCGTGACATAACCGGCCCAGCGCGGGTTCGGATAGTTGGACCATGAGGTATTGCCCGCATAGGAAAGCGGATGATACGCCAACGCCGCGTTGACGAAATTGCCCATCATCGGATTCATGGCATAGGTATTGCCGAACGGCATATAACCGATACGATAATTGACCCGACCATTGAACAGGTTCTGGTCAAAACTCATCTCGGTGATCTTGGTCCACTGCTGACCGTAGTTTTCCTGAATCGGATAACGGTTGCCCGCCAGATCGGTTGACGTGCCGTTACCACGGCGATCATTGAGCTGCAGATGGAAGCGGCCATCGCTCCAGCCTGCAATCTTCGCCATATCAAAATCGGCATTCAGGCGGATCTGCTGCGAATAGCGCGCGCCACGGGACATACCGCCACTGGCAACGCCCATCGTTTCCGAGGTGTAGTCAGCACGGAAATCAATACCGGCATTGACCAGCTTGGAACGATAGCCGTCCCAGCCACCCGTCATATACTGACCGTCCAGCGGATCGCTGTTGGTATAGGAACCGAAAAGTCCGTCAAACGGGCCATCCG
>JBAVPS010000142.1:0-4633 GCA_049693315.1 Rhizomicrobium sp.
GTGTTCCCTTAGGGCCGTTGAAGCCCGTGGGAAGCGAGGTACCTCGTCCGCCGTTCCATCGAACCCGAACAGTCGCTTGGGCCGCAAGAGGCGAAGCCCGATTTTGCAAGGAGGGGTGATGATGGACGCCACCGTAGTTGGAATCGATGTTTCGAAAGACAAGTTGGATGTGCATGTGTTGCCGTCTGGCGAAGCGTTTTCGGTTGCCCGCAAGGCGGATGGGATCGACGCGCTGATCTCTCGCATTGCGCCGCTTGCCGTTCACGCGGTGGCGGTGGAGGCAACCGGCGGGTATGAAACCGTTGTGGCCGCCAGTCTTAGTGGGGCCGGATTGCCGGTAATTGTTGTCAATCCGGCGCAGGTCCGTGCCTTTGCCAAAGCGCTTGGGCTTCGGGCCAAAACCGATCCCATTGATGCTGCCGTCATTGCCAAGTTCGTCGCGGCGACCAAGCCCGAGATCCGCCCGCTGCCAGACGCGGAAACGGTGATGCTGGCCGATTTGGTGACCAGAAGACGCCAGATTATCCAGATGATCGTTGCGGAGAAGCTGCGAGAAAAACAAGCCCCGAGCCGAGTTCTCAAGAAAAGCGCTGCACGCCTGATTAAGGCCCTGGAGAAAGAGTTAAGCGTTCTCGATACCGGCATCGACGACAGTGTGCGCGGCTCGCCGGTCTGGCGCGAGAAGGAGGATTTACTCCAATCCGTTCCAGGCGTCGGAAATGTGACGGCACGTACGTTGCTGGCGGAAATGCCGGAACTTGGAACCTTAGACCGGCGGCAGGTTGCCAGTCTGGCGGGGCTCGCCCCGTGGACGCGGCAATCGGGCCAATGGCGCGGCAAGAGTTTTACCGGCGGCGGGCGGGTTGGTGTGCGAACCGCCTTGTTCATGGCTGCAATGGTGGCGCGGCGCTGCAACCCCGTGTTCAAAGCCTTTTACGAGCGGCTCATCGCTGCTGGCAAGCCGAAAATGGTCGCCATCATTGCCGTCGCCAGAAAGCTCCTAACCGTCCTAAACGCTATCCTCAGAGACAAAACTCCATGGCAAAACGCTTGACACACAAGACAGTCGCTTCCCTCAAACGGATTGCATCGCAATCCGTTCTCGCCGGGAATGACAAGCCAACTGTGCCAGACCAGCTGCATTCAGACCTCATGTGAAGCCCAGAGGACCAGCCAAATGACCAGTACGTAAAAGCCCGCGACCGCGGGCCGGACGCCGTCGTCCGCGCTCGCGCAGGCATCGCGCATCAGGCGCGACTGCCATGAGCGATAAAACCGTAAGCGCAGCTTACGGATACGGATGCCACACACCGGCGTGGTCGCGGATGCGCCAGCCGGTATCGGTTTTGACCACCGAGGAAGAATCCAGCGGCACCTTGGCAAAGCCACCGGGGATATCGAGCACATACTGCGGTATCGCCAGCCCGGAGGCCCGCGCCCGAAGCTGACGCATCAGTTCCAGCCCATGGTCAACAGAAACCCGAAAATGGGATGTGCCGCGCGCAAGGTCCGGGTGATGCAGGTAATAGGGCTTCACCCCGGCCTGCAGCAGCGCACGCATCAGGGCTTCCAGCGTGTCGATATCATCGTTGATACCGGCAAGCAGCACCGACTGGCTCACCAGCAGGAACCCGGCCTGCGAGAGTTTGCGCAACGCACCGCGCGCCGCTTCGGTAAATTCACTGGGGTGATCGGCATGCAGCGACACCACCACCGTTTTATCGGCCATACATAACGCATCGACAAACTCAGCGCTGATATGTTCCGGCGCGACCGAGGGCACGCGAGTGTGCCAGCGCACCACGCGGACATGATCGATAGCCGCCAGCCGCGTGACGATTTCACCAATACGCCGCGGGCTTAAACTGAACGGATCACCACCGGTCACCACCACTTCCCAAATTTCGTCATGGGCGGCGATATAGGCAAGCGCCGTCTCCAGCGCCGCCGCATCCAGCGAGCCCGCGCCGCCGACCGCCTCGCGCCGAAAGCAGAACCGGCAATACACCGCACAAGCCAGCGTGGGCAGAAACAGCGCGCGGTCGCGGTGGCGGTGGACGATGCCGGGCACCGGGGAATGCGCGCCATCGCCGATGGGATCGGCACGTTCTTCGACCGTTTCGATCAATTCGTCCGTTGACGGAATAAACTGCCGGGCAATACCCTCTGCCCCCGCCCCCATCAACGACAGCATCGCCGGGCTGACCGACACGGCATAACGCGCCGCCACCGCCTGCAATGCCGCACGCTTCTTTTCGGGCACCAAAGCGGCGTCGATCAGCCCCTCTACCGTGGTAATGCTACGCACAACAGCCTTCATGGCACCTCGGTCCACATCACATCATTCAGGCAGCGCGCCCCGGCGGCCAGCATCGCCAGCCGGTCAAAGCCCAGCGCCACGCCCACCGCATCGGGCATTTCGGCCAGCGCAGCCAGAAAATCTTCGTCGATCGGATAGCGCTCGCCGTAGATCTGTTCTTTCTCGTCCATCTCCCGCACGAAACGGACGCGCTGTTCAATGGGATCAGTCAGTTCGCCAAACCCGTTGGCCAGCTCCACACCGCAGACATACAGCTCGAACCGCTCGGCAAAGCGACCATCATCCGGGCAAGCCCGGGCCAGCGCCGCCTCGCAACGCGGATAGCGGTACAAAAGCGTCGGTACGGTTTCGCCCAAACGGGGTTCGACCTTGGCCACCAGCACCTTGGAGAAAATATCGGCCCATGTATCATTATCCGCCGGTTCAATCCCCGCCTTTGCGGCGGCCGTGGCCAGCACGTCGCGTATCCCCTCGCCCGCCGCCGTCAGGCTGGCGTCAAGGTCGATCCCGGCATAGCGGGCAAAGGCCTCGGTCAGCGACAGATATTCCGGCCCGGCAAAGGCGGCGCAGGTCTGCCCCCGAAAGCAAAAACGGTCCCGCCCGGCCACCTCGGCCGCCAGCCGCACCAGCCGCACGCTATCGTCCATCGCGGTCTGAAAGCTGGCCCCGGCGCGGTACCATTCCAACATGGTAAATTCGAGACTGTGCAGCGGCCCGCCCTCGCGGTTGCGGAACACCCGGGCAAAGTCGAAGATTTTCGCTTCCCCAGCGGCGAGCAGCTTCTTGGCGGCAAATTCCGGCGAGGTATGCAAGTAAAGCGTGCGCCGGGTGCCGTCCAGCCCGATCACCTCGGTGGCGAAGGCGGCCAGATGGGCCTCGTTTCCGGGGGAAACCGCCAGCGCGCCACATTCAACCTCGGTAAAGCCCTCGGCCTCGAACGCGGCCCGGATGGCCTTTTTAACCTTGCCGCGCAGGGCCAAAGCCGGGCGCTTGTCGGCGAATTTCTCGCGCTGCCACCAGGGCGACACAGATACGGACTTGGCCAAAGCCTTTGCTCCTGCTATAGCGCCCCCATTCGAAGCGGCTTTGGGCCGCAAACGACGGGGCCAGGCCCCGCATTTCTTCAATAGACGAGGTCCAAACGTGGTTTCGGTTATCGCCAGCTCTGTTCGCAAAGGCAATGTTCTTGAAAAGGATGGCCGTCTTTACGTCATTCTCAAAGCGGAAAGCATCCATCCGGGCAAGGGTACGCCCGTCACGCAGATCGAAATGCGCCGCATCGGCGACGGCATCAAGGTCAGCGAGCGCTACAAGACCACGGATTCGGTCGAAAAGGCCTTTGTCGAGGAAAACACCTACAGCTACCTGTATCAGGATGGCGATCACTTCGTGTTCATGGAACCGGAGAACTTCGAGCAGATCACCGTCGAGGGCGACGTGGTCGGCGATTATGCCCCCTACTTGCAGGAAGGCATGGAAGTGACCCTGTCGATCTATAACGGCAGCGCCGTGACGATCGTCATTCCGCAGCGCGTCACGCTGGAAGTGACCGAGACCGAACCGGTGGTCAAAGGCCAGACCTCGACCAACTCGTTCAAGCCCGCGGTGCTGTCCAACGGCGTGCGCACCACGGTGCCCGGTCACATCAACATCGGCACCCGCGTGGTGGTGATGACCGAAGACGGCGCTTACGTCGAACGCGCCAAGGACTAAAGCGCAGGGTTCAGATTTAAAGAAAAAGCCTTATCCCACTTGGGGGTGAGGCTTTTTTTATTGCCTGTTATGGGGTGGCTTTGAGGCGTTCGACCATCGCACGGGCGGCCGCCATGCCGGTGGCGAACGAAGCGGTCAGAAGATACCCCCCGGTCGGGGCTTCCCAGTCGAGCATTTCACCCGCAGCATAAACACCGGGCAGCGCCTTCAGCTGCAAACCGTCATCCAGTTCGCCCTTGGCAATACCGCCCGCAGTGGAAATTGCCCGCTCGAGTGTCGTCGGGGCGATCAGGCGGATCGGAATGGCCTTGACCGCCGCGGCCAGTGCCTGCAGATCGGCAGGCAACTGCGCCCCCGCACCAGCTTGCACCAATCCCTCGCGCATCAGATTGATTGCCATCGGCGACAGCTTTAACCCCTTGCGCAAACGGTTGGTCAGCGACTGGCCCGCCTTGGTGGCCGCCAGCCGCGTGGCCAGTTCGTCCACCGACAGTTCTGGGCGCAGATCAATCTGCAGAAGCGCCTCGCCCTCGGCCGCGATGGTGTCACGCAACTGTCGGCTTAAGGCATAAATGCCGCCGCCTTCCAGACCATAGGAAG
>JBAVPS010000143.1:0-2645 GCA_049693315.1 Rhizomicrobium sp.
AGGGAAATTCACCCGGTCCCACACCGCAATGGCATTGCGGGCGGCAAACTCGCCCAAGCCGTTCTCGTAAAGACACTGAAAGAATGCCCGCCGGCCTGGTGACAGCCCCCCCGCATCCCGCACCATCCGGGGCGGCAGAAAGGCTTTGTAATAGCTGATACCCGCCGCCAGATGCAGCGCATCGACCGCAGCCTCGAAACCGGGGCGCAATGGGCTGCCGGAGGCAGGCAGGCCTGCACCGAAATCGACCACCTCTTGAAATTGTGGTCCATTCTCAAAGGCATAGGGCAAAAAGACCCGGCCGGCGGCATCATCCGCCTGCCAGGGCAGGAAATGAAACGCCCCATATGGCGAATCCTGAGAATCCGACAAATCCGGCTGATCCTGTGTCATGGCCGGGCTATATCACAGCCGGTCGTCGCAAGTCTTCTTTTTCCGTTTTGTCGTTAAGCCCATTTCATCAAACCTGCCTGAGTGCACGCCAAAGGTGTTTCAGATACGAAAATCTATCCGGAGAGGTTTTTCAGTCCGGCATTTTGCCGGCACGGGTCCCTTTCCATCGCCCCGCAGGTGGCTTAAGAGCCCACACAGAAATTATGACTTTAAGGGCTTTTTCGATGAACGCTTTACCGGTGAACGACATATTGGCCATCTTCCTCAGCGTGTTTATCGCCGAGATGGGCGACAAGACCCAGCTGGCCACCATGTTGTTTGCGTCCGAAAACAAGGTCTCGCCGTTCATGGTGTTCATCGCCTCGGCCGGGGCGCTGGTCTTGAGCACCGCGCTGGCGGCGGCGGTGGGTTGCCTGATCAGCCGCTATCTGTCGGGTGTTCCGCTCAAACTGATTGCCGGTATCGGCTTTGTTGCCATCGGGGCGTGGACGATCACCCAGGCCCTGCGCGGCGCCTGAACTAGTGAACCGGGCCTACAAAAGCAGTTTGGCGCCACCCCTGTAAAAAGGGCAGCGCCATTTCACCGCATCAGGCCAGCCAATAGCCGACCCTTATATCTGTGGTTTATTTCTTCTGCTGCGGGCAGACCTTGGGGTCTGTGTCACCGCGCTTGCAGTGTTCAAGACGCAGATTGTTGAACTCGGTCGCGATCGACTGTTCGGAATCAAGCGACTTGTCATAAATGACCTGACGTTCGGCCACGCGCTGCTGAAGGGCCGGGATCTTGCCCGCGTCTTCGGGCTTGGCCTTGGCAGCAGCAATGGCGTCTTCGTCGCCCTTGGTCAGCCGCAGCTGGCAATTGCGGAAAGAATTGAGCTGGGACTGATACACTTTGACCAGATGATACGAGTCCACCACATCCTTACGGGCATCTTCGATCGGCTTCTTGGCCAGATCGCCCGCCGTAACGAAAGCTGGCGCGACCGGAAGCGGCCCGCACTCTTCAGCTGCAAAGGTCGGCATCGCGACAACCGACAGCATCGCCGCGCACAAAATAATAGGCTTGAACATGAGTTACTCCCTGACTTTGCGGTGATACGCCCCCACCGGGGCGCAACATAAGCACATCTGGTAGCCAGGAAGGAAGCGCAAAGCCTGCAAAATGAGACGCGGCAAATGGCACCGCCCCAGGGTTGTCAAAAACTGCACAGACACCCAATGGTATAGTATTTTCCGTATTTCTATCAGCGGGTTAATGTCCGGTGGTCACTGTCGGCTTTTGTAGCGCCACGGCAAACCCCGCCACCGGCACCGCATTTTCGTTGCGCGGCTCGCACGCAATGATGCCGACCAGATCAAAGCCGCTCAGGTCGGCGGCACGGCGCAAATAACTTTCGCTGTGACGCCAGCGGCGCTTGGGGCCAAGCTCATAGCCCTCGCCGGTTTTCTTTTCGACCGTGAACAGGAAGTGCCCGCCACTGCGCAACGCCCGCATGGCGGTGGCCAGCACCTTGTCGAGTTCCCCCAGATAGACCAGCGCGTCGGCGGCCAGCACCAGATCAAAACTGTTTTCCGCGATCACCGGCCGTTCGATATCGGCCAGGATCAGCGACTGATACTGCCCGCGCTTACGGGCCTGATCGAGCATTCGGGGCGACAGATCAACCCCAACCATATGGCGCACCACATCGCGAAAGGCCGCCCCACCCAGCCCCGTGCCGCAGCCGAGATCGAGCAGATCGAGCGTGGCAGCACCGGGTGCAACCATGTCGAACAACTGACGAAGCGCAGCCGGGGCCTGATACTGCAGCTGTGACAGCATGTGGCTATCGTAATTGGACGAGAAATAATTGAACAGATGGCGGACATAGGCCGCATCGGAACGCGGACGGGACAGAATGCGCTCAGCCTTGCTAATTTTATCGGCCCGGCCCGGGGTATCTTCGTCAACCTCGGCAAAAAAGCTCAGCGCCCGTTCAGCCTCACCCGCCTGCAGCCAGGCACTGCCCAAGAGATAGTGGACACGGTTTGATTCCGGCTCCAGATCCAGGGCCCGCTGCAATTCCCCGATGGCGCTGGGCAACAGATCGGCCCGCATCAGCAGCTCGCCCAGAAGCAGCGCCGCCTCAAAATCCTCCGGAAACTGCAAAGCAGCCTCGCGCGCACAGTCCAATGCCGACTTCATATCACCCCGATCCGCCATGCCGCGGGCCAGTGCCAGCCGCCTGGGCAGCATGCCTGCCGGATTGATC
>JBAVPS010000144.1:0-13145 GCA_049693315.1 Rhizomicrobium sp.
GTATATTCGGTGCGGAGAATCTCGCTTAAGATAAAAATATTATCCGGCGTATCATCAACCACCAGGATCCGCTTTTTAACGTCCATCTCCACCCTCCTGTGTGTGCAGAGACGCGTACAACGCTTCACCGATCTCTTTTGCTTTTGCGAAATTGAACTGGCGTATGGCGGCATCCAGTGCTGACACCGCATCAGGGTTTATGCGCCCCAAAGCCACCTCAATATGTTCAAATGCCGTCAAGGCCTGGGTATCGTTTTGCGCCAGAAGATCCAAAAATGCCTGCAGCTCTTTGATATCAACCGGGCGGGTCCGATCGGTCGCCGCATCCTGAGACAAATTATCCAGCGGCACAGACGACAGAATGTCCGATATGTGGGCAATCAGCGCCGTTACGGAACTCTGGCACTGATCGATCAGCGCCAGATAGCGATCCCCCTCGGGCTGGCGCAGCTGGCTCTCCAGCTCCTGTGCGTGGCCATAAAGAACCATGGCACCGATATTGCCCGCCGCCCCCATCAGGGTGTGGGCAAGACGGCGCACAACAACAGCATCACCACAGGCCATGCCTTTGCGGATTTCATCACCGACGTTACGGAACTTCTGAGAAAAATCGCCCAGCAGCCGGCGGTATAACGCCCGGTTACCGCGCACCCGCGACAGGCCCAGCCGGGTATCCAGCAACGGTGACGGCGCAACACCCGCCTCTAAAGAGGCCGAAGGGGGGTGGCGGACTGGCGGGGCCTCGCCTACCCGGGTTTCGGGCACAATCCATTTGGTCAGCACCGTAATCAGTTCGGTCAAGGCGATCGGCTTACCAACATGGTCGTTCATACCGGCGTTAAGACAGACCTGCCGGTCCGCTTCAAGGGCATTGGCCGTCATCGCGATAATCGGCAGGCTGGCATATTTGGGGTTGGCACGAATGCGCCGCGTGGCTTCCAGCCCGTCCATAACCGGCATCTGAACATCCATAAAGACGACAGCATAGGGTTTTTCTGCAATGCGCCGGATCGCTTCAGCGCCATCACCCGCCACATCCACGACAAGACCAACATCCTCAAGCAATTCGCGGGCGACCTGCTGGTTTATTTCATTATCTTCCACCAGCAATGTCGCAGCCCCGCGCAGTGCTTCAGGCAGCACTCCGCTGGCCAGGGCCTGCTGACGGGCAGTCTTCTTTTGCACCTGCACCATACCAAGCGCGTCGGCGATGGTGTCGAACAGCACCGAACGATTGACCGGCTTAAGCAGAAAACCATCGACGCTGACATTTTCCGCGTGCAGACGAACGTCTTCGCGGCCATAGGCCGTAATCATGATAATCGCTGGCATGGGGCTCAGGTTCAGCGACCGGATATGGCGGGCACATTCGATGCCATCCATGCCGGGCATTTTCCAGTCGAGCAGTACAGCCCCGAAATCCGTGTTCTTCCGTGTAAGAATATCGAGGGCTTCCTGACCGCTATTGGCGGCAGTGACAGTGAAGCGCATTCCGAGCAGCATATCGCAGATGATCTGGCGCGAGGTCGGGTTGTCATCCACCACCAGAATCCGCATGCCGCCAAGGCCGATAATTTCAGGCTTAGTTACGTGCGGCACATCTTCAGACAGGGGCAAATCAAGGGTGAAAAAGAATTCGCTGCCACTGCCTGGATTGCTCGTCACATCAAGGTGGCCGCCCATCAGCTCGATCAGGCGATAGCAGATACTGAGACCAAGCCCGGTGCCGCCATAACGGCGCGATATTGATTCATCGGCTTGCGAGAACGGAATAAACAAATTTTCTTTTTGTTCCGGCGTCATGCCGATGCCGGTGTCCCGCACCGCAAAACGCAACCGGACCATCTTTGCCGGCGCGGATTCCTGACGGACATCCAGAATGACTTCGCCGGCCTCGGTAAATTTGATCGCATTACCGACAAGGTTGAATAAAACCTGCCCCAGCCGCAGTGGATCGCCAACCAGATGGGTCGGCACGTCACTGCCGACCGAGAGCAGAAACTCGAGCTGCTTCTCTGCCGCGCCCAGACTGGTGACGCTCACCACATTGCCGAGCACGGTATCCAGATCAAAGGGGATGCTTTCCGCCGTCAGCATACCGGCTTCGATTTTGGAATAATCCAGAATGTCATTGATGACGCGCAGCAGAATGTCTGATGAAATACGGATCTTGTTGAGATAATCCTCCTGCCGGGCGGTCAGCTCGGTTTTCAGCGCCAGATAACACATCCCGATAACGGCATTAAGCGGGGTGCGGATTTCGTGGCTCATGCGGGCGAGGAAATTGCTTTTGGCGACCTCGGCAGCTTTGGCAAGTTCCGCCAGACGGGTTGCCTCCTGCAACGTGTCACAGAGCTTGCGGTTGGCATCCTGCAGCGCACAGCTCTTACGCCGCAGCGAATCCAAAACACTGGTGAGCTGGCCAATCGACGGGCGAAAAACCAGCAGATATTCAAGAAAAAGCACCACCAGTCCGAACAGCAGCACCACAAATTCAATGCGCTGCAGAAAGACCACCCGCTCGGAAGCATCATTATCGAACTGAAATGTGATCCGATCCATCAGCGACAGGAATTGCCGCTCGTTCGCCAGCATGATGGCCGAGGTATCCTGGATCAGCTGTGGCGTCAGCCGGTGGCCATCTGCCGCCGCAAGCAAACTGGCAACCGCATCCGCCATACGGCCCTGATAGGGCGTAATCTCACCAAACAGCGCTTTGATCTTGGGGGTATTGTCCTTGTCAGGAAGCCCCAGCCGCGCATCACCATGTTGCAGGCCAGCGCTGGCGGCGATCCAGTCGGCACGGGCCCGCCGCATTTCCTCGATATAGCGGCTGGTATCCCGGGCACCATGCGTGGTGCTCAAGGCCAGAACGTCTTTGGTCAGGCGCTGGCTCAGCATGCGCTGGCGGCCCGACATATTGATGATGCGCGCGTCACCCCGGTCCTGACGGATGGCATTTTGCATCAGCAGCGAGGACGAAATCAGCATCAACGCAACCAGCGTCAGCGCCAGTGCGTAAATCCATTTGATTTTGTGGATGCCGGTTTCACTGATGATGCGCATTTATCCATGCCCGTTTGGAAGCACGATAAAGCCCGCCCGGCGCTTTGGGGGCCGCCAGCAAGTCAGCCTGCACCAAGGCGGGCTCTTCAGCACCAAACGCCAGCACTGACCCAGCCTGACAGACCATGGATATGACACGCGCCTCGCCTTTTAATAAAAACCCATTCAATCAAAGGTCGCATTAAAAAATGGCGAACAAATAGCCCGGATTCCCACGCAACCCGGCGCTTGCGGCACGGGGTGGCGCAGACAGGTGACACATGCTGCGCAACGATAAACGGGGGTAAAGCGCGATCTGCGCTTTTCCCGTAATATCATGATTTTAAGAGAGAAATTGGAGCGGGCGACGCGAATCGAACGCGCGACCCTAACCTTGGCAAGGTTATGCTCTACCCCTGAGCTACGCCCGCACTCCAGTGGGCGCGGTATATGGCCGAAGCATCGGGCGGATGCAAGTCCTTTGAGCAGATTTCGCTAAATTTCTTTAAGCGGTGCCCTAACCGGCCCCAGAATTCGCGTAAAAATAGCGCGTGCTTCCGACTGCAAGCGCGAAAGCCGCCCCTGCAGCGTAGGAAAATCTGCCGCCCCACCCGCCTTGGTCAGAATCGCCTTCAGCCCCGGCGAGGCATTTTCCGAATCGAGCGTACCGTCGAGCGCGATGCGCAGGGTCTGCATCAGCGCCCCCTGCAAGGCGGCGGCCTCGATCAGCAATTCGGCCTCGGCAGGTGGCAGCGCCCCCACCTCAGCCAGATTGCGCAGCGCGGCCACCGTATTGGTGGACAGGATGCCGGCATGTTCCGGTGCCAGCTTCAGCTGCAGCGCCTGGGCGAGGAATTCGAGGTCCATCAGCCCGCCGGGGGCATATTTGAGATCCCACGGATTGGTACCGGGAAAAACCTCGGTCACCTTAGCCCGCATGGCAACCGTCTCGGCGGCCAGTTGTGGCCAGTCCTGCGGGCGGCATAATGTTTTGGCGATGGTGGTTTGCAGATCGGCGCGCAACCCCGGCGGCCCGACGATCACCCGGGCCCGCGTCATGGCCAGCCGTTCCCAGGTCCAGGCTTCCTCGGCATGGTAATGCCGGAACGAGGCCAGACTGACCGCCGCAGGCCCCTTATTGCCGCTGGGGCGCAGGCGCATATCGACCTCGTACAGCCCGCCGACCGAAGTCATGGTGGTCAGCGCCGCAATCAGCCGCTGGGCCAGCCGGGCGTAATAGACGATCACCGGCAAAGGTTTCTTGCCGCTGCTTTCTTCGACGCCTTCGGGCACGTCATAGACAAACACCATGTCGAGGTCGCTGCCCGCGGTCATTTCCTGCCCGCCCAGCTTGCCCATGGCGATCACAGCAAAGGCCCCGCCCGGCATATAGCCAGCTCGGCGGGCCAGCTCGGCCTCGACAAAGGGCAGCACCGCCCCCACCGCACTTTCCGCGATGGCGGCAAAGGCGGGACCGGCTTCCTCGGCCTTGGCGAGCCCCTCGATTACCTGCACGCCAACCCGGAAGATCTTTTCCTTGACCAGACGGCGCAGCTCGTCGAGCAGCTTTTCGTAATCTTCGGCCAGCGCCAGCGCCTCGCTGAAACGGGTCTCCAGCGCCGAACGCAGCGGCAGCGGACGAAAGAAATCCGCATCGAACAGCGCATCCAGCGTGGCCGGGGCATGGGACAGATGCTGCGCCAGCCGGGGGGCCGACCCCATCAGATCGGCAATCAGTTTGAGCAGCTCATCATGGGCCAGCAGCAGCGAGAATAACTGCACCCCGGCCGGCAGATTGGTGACAAAGCGGTCGAACTGGGCAAAGGCGGTATCGGGCGCAGCGGTGGCCCCCAGGGCTTCGAGCAGCGCCGGGATGAGCTTGGTCAGAAGCTCGCGTGCCCGGCGGCTGCGGGTGGCGCGAATGGAGCCGCGATGCCAGGCGCGGATCGCCCCGGAAATATGCGACGGATCGGTAAAACCCATTGCGCGCAGGGTGCGCAGGGTTTCACCATCATCTTCGACCCCGGTAAAGACCAGCGAGCCGCGGCTGACCGCCAGCCCTTGCGAGGCACCCTCGCGCTCGAACAGCCGGGCATAGCGGCTCTGAACCCGGCGCAAATGGCCGAGCAGCGTTTCGGCAAAGCAGGTCGCAACGGCAAAGCCCATGAAGGCGGCAATGGCGGCCACATCCGTCTCGGTCTTGCCGATGGAATGGGTCTGCTCGTCCTCGACCATCTGCAGCCGGTGTTCCAGCGTGCGCAGGAAACGATAGGCATCTGACAGATCGCGTTCGGCTTCCGCGGCCACCGCGCCTTTGCGGGTTAATGCGGCCAGCGCCGCCATGGTCGCCGCCGGACGCAAATCCGCATCGCGCCCGCCCAGTATCAGTTGCTGGGTCTGAACGAAAAATTCGATCTCGCGAATGCCGCCGCGCCCCAGTTTGACGTTATGCCCGGCCACCGCAATATCCCCGCCGCCATAGACCGCATGGATCTGGCGCTTGATGGCGTGGACATCTTCGATGGCGGCAAAGTCGAGACTGCGGCGCCAGACAAAGGGCCGGATCATATCGGCAAAATCCTGCGCGGTGGTGGTATCACCGGCGGCGGCCCGCGCCTTGATCATGGCGGCGCGTTCCCAGTTCTGGCCCATTTCCTCGTAATATTCCGCCGCGGCATCAAGCGAGATGGCAATCTGGGTTGAGCCAGCATCGGGGCGCAGGCGCAAATCGACCCGGAAGACATAGCCATCCGCGCTGGTCTGTCCGATCAGTTTGACAACCTCTTTAACAATGGCAACCGCGGCCGGACGCGGCTCGCCAAACTTACGTAAACGAAACCGATCGGCGTCAAAAAACGCGATGATGTCGATGTCGCTGGAGTAGTTCAGCTCGTAAGCACCATACTTACCCATCGCCAGCAGGATCAGACCGCAAGCCTCCTCGCGCGCAGGCCCGTCAAGGGCGGCAAAATCCGGGCTGGCGCAGGCCAGCGCAAAGCGCAGCGCCCCTTTGAGCGCCGCATCAGCAAAATGGGTCAGGACTTGCGTTACCCGCTCCAGCGGCCAGACCCCGGCAATATCGGCCAGCGCGGTCACCAGTGCGGCCTGGGCCTTGGCCCGACGCAGCTGGGTCATGGCGGTGGCTTCATCTGTCGCCAGATCCCCGGTCACCACATCACCTGCCGCCAGTGCCGCGTGGCAGGCTTCCCCCAGCACCCCGTCGGCCCCTTCGGCAAACAGCCGTGGCAGCAATTCGGGCAGGCGCAACGCCAGACGGCCAAGATAGGGACTGTTGCCGAACGCCGCGGTCAGCAAGGCTTTTTGCGCTGCTTCAAAGCAAAATCCTGCCGCCGCCAGATCAGCAAGCACATGGTCGGCGCGCGCCGGATCAGCGGGGCGGGGCAGGGCATCAGGGTCAAAAACAAAGCCAGACATGGCCGCCACTATAAGCCCGCCCGGTTAATGTAAAACACCCCTTATACGATGGGGGGCAGAACAGGCGGTGGCACCTTGCCGGGGCGCGGCGCGGGGCGCGGAAAACAGATGGTGGCCTTAAGGCCGGGCTTGTTATCGGCCAGCATAAGCCGGGCTTCGTGCAAGCGCGCCACCGCATCGACCAGACTGAGGCCCAGCCCGGTGCCCGGCGAGTTGCGGCTTTTCTCAAGCCGGACAAAGCGTTGCAGCACCCGCTCGCGGTCGGCATCGGCAATGCCGGGGCCGTTATCGGCCACCGTCAGATCAATTCCTTGCGGGGTTTCGGCCAGACTGACCACAATGGCCCCGCCTGCCGGGGTATATTTGATGGCGTTGTCGATCAGATTGGCCAGTGCCTGACTGATCAGGCGGCGGTTGGCTTCGATCACCGCCACCCCCGAAGGCAGCGCCGTCAGGGACAGATTCTTTTCCTCGGCCAGCGGTTCGTACAGCTCGACCATATCCGGCACCACGGTGGACAGATCAAGCGGGCTCATGGTGCCACGCGCCGCCCCGGCATCGGCTTCGGCAATCAGCAGCAGCGCGTTGAAGGTCGAAATCAGTCGGTCGGTCTCGCCAATGGCGCCATCAATGTCGGCGGCAAAGGCGCTGTCGGGATCGACATGCTTCTGGGCTTCTTCCAACCGGTTGCGCAGCCGGGTAAGCGGGGTGCGCAAATCATGCGCCACGGAATCGACCACCTCGCGCATGCCCTTCATCAGCCGCTCGGTGCGGTCCAGCATGCGGTTGAGGTTTTCGGCCAGCGCATCAAATTCATCACCGGCATCGGTCACCGGCACGCGCCGGGAAAAATCACCGGCGATAATCTCGCCGCTGGTGTGGTTGATGGTGTCGAGCCTTTTGAGTGTTTTACGACTGACCAATGCCCCGCCGATGCTGCCAAACAGCAGGATCAGACCGATGATCCAGGGCAGCGTCATGCTGAACTGTTTGCGCATCAGCCGCTGATCGGTAACATCGCGCGCCACCAGCAGGCGGTAATTGCCGCCGATCAGCGCATAGACCTGACCACGGGCCCGCCGACGCACCAGCGAGCTCTGAATATGGCGTTCGTAATCGAATTCGATAAAGCCATCCCGGTCGAGCATCCGCACCGGCATTTCGTCGAGATTGCCGGCAACCGGCAAGCCACGGCCATCGGCAAGCAGATAAAGCCCAAGCCCGTTATGCATCGAACGATTGATGATGACATCGGCAAGCCCGCGCACACCCTGGCGCTGATACTGATCAGACAGGCCGATGATCTCGGCCCGGATGGTCTGATCGGTCTGATCGTTCAGGGCGCGCGTGGTGTACCAGTAGGTAAAACCGACCAGCACCGTCGCCGACAGCGCGAAGAATAAAAGATAGGCCAGCACAATGCGGAATGCCTGGGTGTGCAAAATACCCGGCGACCAAAATTTCTGGATGCCGTTCTTGCGCTCCATGACATTCCGCCTAATGTTTTAAGCCCGGATCATATAACCGGCGCCACGCACCGTGTGCAAAAGCTGGGTCTCGAACCCCTTGTCGATCTTGGCGCGCAAACGCGAGATATGCACGTCGATGACATTGGTCTGCGGATCGAAATGATATTCCCACACGCTTTCCAGCAGCATGGTGCGGGTGACCACCTGACCGGCATGACGCATTAAATATTCCAGCAGGCGAAACTCGCGCGGCTGCAGATCGATCGCCTGCCCGGCACGGGTGGCAATGCGGGTCAAAAGATCAAGCTCGAGATCACCGACCGCCAGCTTGGTCTTGACCGAGGCCGGGGCGCGGCGACGCACCAGCGCATCGATACGGGCCAGCAGCTCGACAAAGGCGTAGGGCTTGGCCAGATAATCATCGCCACCAGCTTTGAGGCCTTTGACGCGCTCATCGACCTCGGACAGCGCACTTAAAAACAGCACCGGAACCGCACTGCTGTGTTCGCGCATTTCCGCGACCATGGTCAGACCGTCCATCTTGGGTAGCATACGATCGATCACCGCCACATCATAGGGGCGGGACAGCGCCAGCGACAGGCCGACTTCACCATCACCGGCTTCATCGACAACATGCCCGGCTTCTTTCAAACCGTTGACCAGATAACGCTGCGCTTCGACATCGTCTTCCACGACCAGAATGCGCATAGACCCCTCCTTAAAAGCGGGTGAGCAGGAAAAGCGCGCGGTCCTTAAAACCCAAAGACCGCGCGCGAACCGTTACGACTTGATAGCGACAGCGACGAAGTAGCTGCCGGACTGATTGGCAACCAGCAGCAGGACATTCTTGCGCCCGGCCGCCTTGGCCGCCGCGATCTGCTTTTCAACATCCTGTGGGGTGTGCACATCGTGATTGGCGACCGAAACGATCACGTCACCGGGCTGCAGCCCCTTTTCAGCGGCATCGCTGTCGGGATCGATCTTGGTGACGATCACGCCGTGGATGCCGTCGTTCAGGCTATAGGTCCGGCGGGTTTCATCGTTCAGCGCGGCCAGCCCCATACCAAGGGCTTTGCCCGTGGCGGCAACCGGCGCATCGCCCGGCTCACCCTGGGTGATGGCAGCCACCTGCTGATCGTTACGCTGGGCAATCGCCACTTTGACCGTCTTGTGCTTGCCGTCGCGTAAGATGACGACCTCGGCAGAGCTGCCCACTGCAATGGAGGCAACGCGGCGCTGCAGATCGTGACCGTCTTCGACAGCCTTGCCATCAATGGTCAGCACGACATCGCCCTGATGCAGACCGGCTTTGGCCGCCGGGCCACCCGCGACAACGCTGTTGATCATCGCGCCCTTGGCATCTTTAAGGCCGAGCGAGTTGGCCATATCCGGCGTGACCGCCTGAATCTGCACACCAAGCCAGCCACGCGACACCTTACCATGGGCTTCGAGCTGCGCGATGGTATCGCGCACCGTCGAGGCCGGAATGGCAAAACCGATGCCGACCGAACCACCGGTGGGCGAATAGATCATCGAGTTCATGCCGATAACCTGACCGCGCAGGTCAAAGGTCGGACCACCCGAATTACCCTGATTGATCGGGGCGTCGATCTGGATGAAATCGGTATAGGGCTGGGCGCTGTTGATATCGCGACCGATCGACGAAACGATACCGGCGGTGACGGTGTTGGACAGGCCAAAGGGATTGCCCACCGCGATGACCCAGTCGCCGACACGTAAGGAACGGTCATTGCCAAATTCGACGGTCGGCAGCGGCTTGTCCGGGGTCACTTTGAGCAGCGCCACATCAGTGGCAGCATCAGCCCCCAGGAGCTTGGCATCAAAGGTGCGGCCGTCAGCCAGCTTCACTTTGATTTTGCCGCCATTGCCGACGACATGGTTGTTGGTGACGATCAGCCCGTCTTTATCAATGATAAAGCCCGAGCCCATCGAAATCGCCTTGCGCTGGGCCGGTGCCGGGGTGGGGGCACCCTGACCGAACTGGCGGAAGAACTGGCGGAAAGGTTCCGGGATGTCCTGCGGCAGACCGGCACCCTGTTCGGGGGCGGATTTCTGCTCCACCGTCACGCTGACCACGGCGGGGCTGACCCGCTCGACCAGCGGGGCGAAGCTGAACGGTGCGCCACTGTCGAGCATACGCGGGGGTGTCCCCTGCTCGGCAACCTGCGCGGTGGCCAACTGCACCGGCGCATTCGCCGTGTCGGCGGCATGATTCGGCATAAGCGCAAAGGCGCCGAGACTCATAAGGCAAACGGCAACGACGGATCCCATGATCACTAATCCCTTGTTTCGTTTTATGAAGCTTTTGATATCGACTTTCCGCATCATCACATTCGCTCCTTTACGCTCTGCCGGAGCAGTCCGGATGGGAGCCTGGGGCTTCTCAGGCTTTAATATATCCAAAAGCTTTCCTAATTCTGTATGTTAGATTACAGTTTTGCAATAATACAGATAAAATACGCCCCGCGCCGAAAAGCCCGGCGCGAATCAGCCCGCAACGCGGGCAGAGGATTTTAACGTCTAAAGAGAAGGAAGATTGGCTGGGGCGGAAGGATTCGAACCTTCGTATGCTGGAATCAAAATCCAGTGCCTTACCACTTGGCGACGCCCCAATCTCGGCAGAAGGCTTTTGCGGCAAACCAGACTTGAGCGCAAGGGGCCTTTTGCAGGCTCTTAACTGCCAAAACATCAAAACCGGGGCCGGTTTGCAGATTTTGGCAGCAAGGGCGGCGGACCATAAAGCCTTAATGCATGGCTTTCAACGAAAGCCATGCGCTTTTTTCAAAAAGACCCCAACGGACCGGTTGCGGGCGGGCGATCGCATGGTTATAAGGACGCCTCCCGAGGCCACCCGACAGGGCGGTCAGCCGGTCGGAGAGTAGCTCAGCCTGGTAGAGCACCACGTTCGGGACGTGGGGGCCGGAGGTTCGAATCCTCTCTCTCCGACCAATTTTCCCCAATTTCCAGATATTTGACGGTATTCGCCGCCCGCAACGGGCACGAGGCCGCCGCCCTTTGCCAGCCCCAAATCCGCCTTTGGGTATTTTCCGTATCGGGAATCACCCGCGCACAAAAAAGCCCGCCGGCAAAAGCCGACGGGCTTGATAAAATCGGTAACCGACAAACGGCCTAGAATAATTTAGCGATGTTATAGGTCACCGTTGCGGTAAATCCGCCCGAGCAGGCATTCTTCGTCGCCATCCAGAAGCTGGTGCAATCTTCCTTCTTAATATCGGTACCCAGATAGCGCAGATCGAGCGAGAAGCTCTTCCACACTGCGGTCAGGCCGATATCGGCATGGGTGTAATCGTTCGGAGCCTTATCGACCCACTGGTGGCCAACATTGCCGCTGATGGTCAGCCAGTCGGTCAGCGTATAGGCGGCGGTAGCCCCGCCATACCAGCCCACGCCACCTTTAAAGCTCCATTCCGGGGAATTGGCCCCGGTGGCCGTCAGCGTCAGCGGACCGAAAGCGTGCGAAAGCTGCACGATCGTCTCGTAAAAGCTCGCAGTCGTGGCATAATTGGCATCGGGATAGGAGTAGTAATAGGCCTCGATATTCAGATCCGTGCCATCAAGATCGGTGTGCTTACCGACGAAAAAATCGGCTTCATAGGAAGGATCGTTACCACCCCAGTTGGTCTTGGCCGTCCAGGCCCCGCCGTAGAAACCGTGATTTCCCGCCCAGTTGAGGCCAAATTCGGGGGTTGCTTCCTTATTATTCTGGCTGATGCCACGGAAGCGATAGTCGGAAGCGACGGCGACGGATGCCGAAAAAGTTCCCAGCGAATTATCCTCGTCGGCGAACGCCGCACTGCTCGCGGCGATCCCTGCCAACGCCACGGCCGCAACACCTAATTTTAGGCTAACCGATTTCATCCTTCTGCCCTCTTATTTTCCTCGGCAGCGTCAGTTTTTAAGACACGCCGCCTATGGGTTGAAAGTAGAAGCCCTACTTGTCGCCCCGCAATGCGAAGAAGGGCACAACTTTGACGTTTCACGTTATATACTGTGCAGTTTTATCCGTCTGTTGTTGCACAGCAACAGGTCAGCGCTAAAAAAACGGCATACAGTCTAAAATATGGGCAGCAGCCCAGAACATCTTTTCCGCAGGCTAATAATTTAGCATGAATTTGCCCGCATACTGATGAATAGCTGTGACAATCCAGTGCTTGCCTTCGTATAAGAACTGCTCCATCAGGAAATGTTTTCAGCGGTTCTGGTGTCAGGATTTCTATTTTTAGCGTTTCCGGGAGCATCCGCCCCCGGGGTGTTTCTAAAAAAGGCTGAAGACAATAAGCCTGGTTCAAGGAGCCGTTCGATTAACGCCGACACGTTCAGCTTTGCCCGTCCGCACCTTTTGTTCAGGGGCCGACGCAGGAGCAAAATGCCAGCAAGCAAGCAAGTTCCAGCCCCGAAACACCAGGATGGCGAACAAACGTCGGCAGCCATGCCGATGCGTATCATTCTGGTGCGTCACGGCCGCCCGGACATCTCGACCCGCCTGCGCACCAGCCATCGCGGTTTCAAGGCCTATATCGACGCCTATGAGGCGGCCGGTCTGGCCCCCGACTGCGCCCCCCCCGGGGAGGTGCAGGATCTGGTCAAAAGCCTGTCGGCGATTTTCACCAGCGACAAGCCCCGTTCACAGGACAGCGCACGTGCCCTGGCCCCTGAAGCCGAGCTGATCGCTGACCCGCTGTTTGTCGAGGCCCCGCTGGCCAGCCCGCACATCCCGCTCTTGCGCATCCGGGTTCCGGCCTGGGCGGTGATGGCCCGCATCCTGTGGCATGCCGGGTATCACCCCGAGATCGAGAATTACCGCCGCACCAAGCAGCGCGCCAAACACGCCGCCGACATTCTGATGGGCCGTGCCCGCGAAGAAGGCATTGCCGCCCTGGTCGCACATGGCTATTTTAACGCCATCATCGGACGTGAACTGCGTCGGCGCGGCTTTCATAAACATGGTTCGCACCGGGTCAGTTACTGGAACGCCGTCGTCTACGAAATCGGCTGACACGCCGCGTTAACCGTTAGGCCAGCCATGCCAGAAAGGCAGCTCGTGCGGACCCACCTTGTCATTGCCACCCCCGGCGTTGGCGCCGTGGTGCACCAGCGCTATATGCAGTCGATCTGCCTGTTGATGCAGTATTGCCAGAACAAGGGCATTGCCAC
>JBAVPS010000145.1:0-8491 GCA_049693315.1 Rhizomicrobium sp.
ACCACCATGCCGACGGTCACCACCGCGAACCACAGATCGAACTTGTACAGCATGATGATCGTCACCAGCGCCAGTTCGAGAATGGTCGGGAAAATTGAGAAGATGGCAAAGCCGAGCAGCGTGTCGATGCCGCGCGTGCCCCGTTCTATGGCGCGCGACAGACCACCGGTCTTGCGCTCCAGATGAAACCGCAGCGACAGGGTGTGGACATGGGCGAAGGTCTGCACCCCGACCTCACGCAGCGCATGATAGGCGACTGGGGCAAAGATGCCGTCACGCAGCTGGGCAAAGCCCTGCATGGCGATACGGGCAATGGTATAGGCGATCACCATGGTCAGCGGCACAGACAGCACAATCAGCGCTGGGCTGACCGACAAAGAGTCCACCGTGCGGCCGAAGAAGACCGGAATATAGACCGTCGCCACCTTTGCCAGGATCATGCAGAAGACCGAGATCAGAACACGGATCTTCAGATCCCGCCGCCCCTTGGGCCACAGATAGGGCAACAGCATAAACAGGGGACGTATTGACGGTTCACCACCGCCCGCTTCGCTTACATGGCGCATTACACGGTTTCCGCTTGGCACCCGCCCCATGGGCGGGCTATAGCCAATCTGTTTAGAAAGTTCCGCCTTCGTTCGCAAGCCCCAGTGGAGCAGTTAGATACTACGAAAAAACGTTCTTTAAGGCATTCATTATGAAACAAAAGCCCGCCATTTGTGTATTTTGTGGTTCCAGTGACGGTAACAACCCCCACTTTTCGCAAAGCGCAGAACAATTCGGTCAGTTCATCGGAAGCAATGGCTTTTCGCTGATTTATGGCGGCGGCGGTGCCGGCATGATGGGCACGCTGGCACGGGCCACCGCAGCGGCGGGCGGCGACATTCTGGGCATCATGCCGGACTTTTTGCGCAGCTATGAGTTGCCGCCGGAATGGGTGCATGATCTGGTGCTGACCAGCGATATGGCCCAGCGCAAGAACCAGATGATTGATGCGGCAGCCGCTTTCGTCATTCTGCCCGGTGGCCCCGGCACGATGGACGAGTTTTTCGAGGTGATGACGCTGAAGGGCCTCAACCGCATCCATCAGCCAATTCTGCTGGTTGATGTTGACGGCTATTTCGCCCCGCTTAATGCGCTGGTGGCACATATGCAGGCCGCCGGCCTGATGCGCGACGGCTATAAAGATGTCTATGAGACGGTGGCCAGCCCCGCCGAAGCCATGGCCCGCCTGCAACAACTGTTAGGCTGAAGCGCGTCGTTTCGCGATCCAGCTTTCGAGCCAGACCAGGATCAGCGCGCTCCACAAACAGCCGAACGCGGCGGCATCGACCGGCGAGAACCGCTCCTTAAACCCGAACACCGCCAGCGACAGTGTCAGGCCGGGCGAAAAATACTGCACGAAGCCGACGGTCGATAGCCGGATGCGCCGCGCCCCCGACACAAACAGGGCCAGCGGAATGGCGGTCACCGCGCCGCCGCAGATCAGCAGCACATCGGTCAGTGCCCTATTGCTCTGTGACAGCGAGAGGGTAAACGCCCCCGCCCCCATAAGCCCCATCACGATCAGTGCAACGGCGGCGAACGGCGCCAGCAAGGCGGTTTCGACAAACAGCCCGTCAAGCGGATCGACCACAACCGTCTTGCGCACATAGCCGTAAAGACCGAAGGAAACCGCAATACCAAAGGCGATCCACGGCATATGGCCAAAGGCGATGATCTGTACCGCCAGCGCCGCGATACCTAAGCCCATCGCCACCGCGCGCATTGGCGAAATCCGCTCGCCCAGCAGCACGACACCAAGCAGGATCGACACCAGCGGCATGATGAACAGACCCAGCGATGCCTGTACCAGTTGATGCGAGGCAACGCCCCAGATGTAAAAGGTCCAGTCAGCAGCGACCAGCAGGCCGGAAATCATCAGTGCGCCGACTTTGCGCCAGGTCGATAACACCAGGGTAATGGCGGCCCAGCGCTTGCGGGTCTGCACGATGGCGGCGGCGAACAGCGCACACCACACCATCCGATGCAGCGCGATTTCCACCGGCGGCACATTTTCCAGCAGGCACCAATAAAGTGGAAACAAACCCCAGATGACATACGAAACAAAGACCAGAATAATACCTCTGGTCTCGTTCTGTTTTCCCGACGCACCCATTTTTAAGCCCCGTAACCGTTAGCCCGCATGCCGGGCCAATGGCAGCCAGCGTTGCAAGGGCTTTTCAAAAAACACCAGCAACAAAGCCAGCCAGATACAGCCGAAGGTAAAACCATCCACCGCCGTGAACGGTTCACGAAACAGCAAAATGGCCACCAGCAGGGTCAGGATCGGCGAGATATATTGCACGAAACCAAGCGTTGAAAGCCGGATACGCCGCGCCCCGGCCGCAAACAGCGTCAGCGGTAAGGCCGTCACCGCACCACTGATAATGAGCAGGATCGCCCCCTGCGTCGGAATCTGCGCCAGTGCGAAGGGTTGCGGCAGCGCAAGCCCCGCCAGCACAATCAGTGCGACCGGAACCAGCAATGCGGATTCAATAAACAGCCCATCAAGCGGATCGACCGGCACCAGCTTACGGACATAACCATACAGGGCAAAAGTCAGCGCCAGCACCAGCGCAATGACCGGCACATGGCCCAGCAGCACGGCCTTGACCACCAGCGCCAGCGAGGCCAGCACCACTGCGGCAATGCGCAGCCGTGAGATCTTTTCGCCGAGCAGAAACACGCCCAGCAAAATCGACAGCAGCGGATTGATGAAATAGCCCAGCGATGCCTCGACCACATGGTGCAGGGCAACGCTGTAGATATAGGTCGTCCAGTTGACGGCAATCAGCAGGCTGGAAAGTGTCAGCGCCAGCAGCAGACGCCGCCGCCGTAACACGCCACGAATCCGCGGCACCCGTTTGCGCATCAGCGTGATGACACCGACCAGTAACGCGCACCAGAAGATGCGATGCATCGCAACTTCAAACGGCGCAACACCATCCAGCAGCCGCCAGTACAGTGGCAACAGACCCCACATGGTATAGGCCGCCAGGGCATAGAGCACCCCGACGGTCTCGCTCTTTGGTTCTTCCCCCATAATCGGTTACGCCGCCGCCCCATCGCGCAAGAGTTTATAGCGCACCGAATCCGTCAGCGCCTCGAACGAGGCATCGACGATATTTTCCGAGACCCCCACGGTCGACCAGCGTGCCCCGGTGCCATCCTTGCTTTCGATCATGACGCGGGTGATCGCCTCGGTACCCGAGGTCAGGATCCGCACCTTGTAATCGACCAGTTCCAGATCAGCGAGCACATCGGCATATTTGGTGAGGTCTTTACGCAAGGCCGAGTTCAGCGCATCGACCGGACCATGACCGGCACCGGCATTGTACTGCTCCACCCCATCAACCTTCAGGCGTACGGTGGCTTCCGACACCGTGACCAAATCACCGGCCGAGTTATGGCGCTTTTCAACAATGACGCGGAAATTCAGCACGTCAAAATACTCCGGCACATCGCCCATCAGGCGGCGCGCCAGCAGCTCGAACGACGCATCGGCCCCGTCATAGGTATAGCCGAGGAATTCGCGCTGTTTGATCTCGTCCAGCAGTTTGCCCAGACGGGCATCCTTGCCATCAAGCGTGATGCCGACATCTTTCAGCCGTGCCAGCAGATTGGAGCGCCCGGCCTGATCGGAAACCAGAATGGTGCGCACATTGCCCACAGTTTCGGGGCCGACATGCTCGTAAGTGCGGGTATCCTTCAGCATGGCCGAAGAATGTAAGCCACCCTTATGGGCAAAAGCCGACGGGCCGACATAGGGCGCATGGCGATTGGGCGCACGATTGAGAATTTCATCAAGCAGCCGCGAAACCTTGGTGATATCGCGCAAGCGTTCGGGTGCGATACCCGTTGAGAACTGATCCGCATACGGCACTTTAAGCAGCAGCGTCGGAATAATCGAACACAGATTGGCGTTACCACAACGTTCGCCCAGCCCGTTGATCGAGCCTTGGATCTGCCGCGCCCCACCACGCACCGCCGCAAGCGATACCGCTACGGCCTGATCGGTATCGTTATGGGCATGAATGCCAAAATGCGCCGCGGGTAGTTTGGCTTTTACTTCAGAGACGATGCGATAGGCATCTTCCGGCATGGTGCCGCCATTGGTATCGCACAGCACCAGCCAGTTCGCCCCGGCATCAAACGCCGCCGTCAGGCACGCCAGTGCATAGTCGGCATTGGCCTTGTAGCCATCGAAGAAATGTTCGGCGTCGAACAACGCCTCACGACCGGCATCTTTTACTGCGACAATTGACTGGGCAATGCTGTCGATATTTTCGCTGCGCGGAATGCCCAATGCGACATCGACCTGAAAATCCCAGGTTTTGCCAACCAGACAGACCGCATCGACATCTGCGCTGATCACCTGATTGAAACCGGGATCGTTGGACAGGCTGCGGCCTGCCCGTTTGGTCATGCCAAAGGCGGTAAAACGGGCGCGGTTAAATCTGGGCCGGTCAGCAAAAAAACGGGTGTCGCCCGGGTTCGCCCCGGGCCAGCCGCCCTCGATATAATCGATACCGAGATGGTCGAGCGCCAACGCAATGCGGCGCTTATCTTCGACCGAGAAATCGACGCCCTGGGTCTGGGCGCCGTCACGCAAGGTGGTGTCAAAGAGGTAAAGCTGCTCGCTCACTGTTTAACCTCCCAGGCTGTGCCGTCGGCGCCGTCCTTCAGCACGATACCACGGGCCAGCAGCTCGTCACGGATACGATCGGCTTCGGCAAAATCGCGCGCTTTACGGGCTTCGGTGCGGGCGGTAATACGCGCTTCAATATCGGCGGCATCCACCTCGGGCACAGCGCGGCGCGCGGCAAACCAGGCGGTGGCATTGGACCGCATCAGGCCAAGGAAACCTGCTGCCATCTTGAATTTGGCGAGTTCCTCCTTGGGCGGATTTCTCTGCTCGCTTAAGGTCGCCGCCATATAATGAAAGCGCGGCAGCGTGGCGGGTACGTTCAGATCATCGCCAAGGGTTTCTTCCAGCTTGTACTCGGCAAAGGCAGCATCAAGCAGTTCGGGATTATCCGGCGTGTTGCCGACCAGATCGTACCAATGGTTCAGAGTTTTGACGGCAATGCGCAGATCCTTCACCGTCCAGTCGAGCGGCTGGCGGTAATGGGTCTTCAGCATATTGAAGCGCAGCGCCTCGCCCTGCCAATCCTTGAGCAGATCGTTGATGGTAAGGAAGTTGCCGAGGGACTTCGACATTTTCTCGCCTTCGACCTGCAGAAAACCGTTATGCAGCCAGTAGCGCGCCAGCGGGTGACCGTCATGGGCACCTTCAGATTGGGCAATCTCGTTTTCATGATGCGGGAAGGTCAGATCAACGCCGCCGCCATGAATGTCGAAGGTGTCGCCCAGCAGCTTGCCGCTCATCGCCGAGCATTCGATATGCCAGCCCGGACGGCCACGGCCCCAAGGGGATTCCCAGCCCGGCTGGGTGTCGTCAGACGGCTTCCACAGCACGAAATCCATCGGGCTTTTCTTGTAGGGCGCCACCTCGATCCGCGCACCGGCCAGCATCTCGTCGGGCGAGCGGTTGGCCAGCTTGCCATAATCGGGTTTGGAGGTGACGTCGTACAGCACATGGCCCTCGGCGACATAGGCGTGACCAGCGGCAATCAAACGCTCGATCAGCGTAATCATATCGCCAATATGTTCGGTGGCGCGCGGCGTAAAGGTTGGCGGCAGCGAGCCCAGCGCAGTGACATCGGCGACGAACTGTTCCGCGGTCGCCTTGGTGATCTGGGCGCGGGCGTCTTCAACACTTAAGCCATCAGCCGCGGCCACGGTGGCGGCGCGGGCGTTAATCTTGTCGTCCACATCGGTGATGTTGCGCACATAGGTGACGTGATTTTCGCCATAGACATGGCGCAACAGACGGAACAGCACGTCGAATACAATTACCGGACGGGCGTTGCCAATATGGGCATAGTCATAGACCGTTGGCCCGCAGACATAGAGCCGGACATTGGCCGGATCGATCGGCGCGAAATCTTCCTTGGCATGGGTCAGCGTATTGTAAAGGCGAATGGTCATGATGCGTGCTCACATAGATGCCTGGCGCCGAAAATAGCGCCAAGCGGAAAGGATAACGGTAGATTTTGGGCAAAAAGGGGGTATCGCGGCGCTTAGCCGCAAATTCGACCCGTAATGGCGATGGCGAAAAAAGTCACGCCGGTTCCCCTTTTAAGCGGCCCAAGGCTTTGGCCCGCCCGATCAGGGGTAGCAGCTTTTTGAGCTCAGGTCCATGGTCCTCGCCGGTCAAAGCCAGCCTTAAGGGGTGAAAAAGCGCCCGCCCCTTGGCCCCGGTGGCCTCGGTAACCAACTTTGCCCAGGCATTCCAGGTCGCCTCGTCCCAGGGCTCAGTCGGCAACACCCCGGCCGCGGCGGCACACAAAGCGGCATCTTCAATCACCGGCGTCACCGGCCCGGTGACCAGCTGCCAGATCCCGACGACATCGCTGAAATGGGTCAGATTGGCCCGTGCAGCCTCCCAGAACGCCTCGCCGCCACCAATTTCGGCATCCGCCAGCCGTTCGGCCACCGCCGAAAAAGGCGTGGCGTGCAACTGCTTGGCATTGAGCTTGACCAGCTCAGCTGGGTCGAAATGGGCTGGGGCGCGGCCGATCTTGGCCAGCGTGAAGCCGGTAATAAGCTCGTCCAGCGAGGCCGCCGGGGCAACGGCATCGGATGTGCCGGTCTTGGCCAGATAGCTGACCAGCGCCAGCGGCTCCAGCCCGTCTTCGCGCAACGATCCCAGCGACAGCGACCCCAGACGCTTGGACAGCGCCTCGCCGCCCGCCCCGATCAACAGCGGATGATGGGCGAAGATCGGTGCCTTGGCCCCAAGGGCCTCAAAAATCTCGATCTGCACCGCAGTGTTGGTGACATGGTCTTCGCCGCGCACGATGTGGCTGATGGCGAAGTCGATATCATCGACCACCGACGGCAGGGTATAGAGGAACCGGCCATCGCCCCGGATCAGCACCGGATCGGACAGATTGGCGGTATCAATCTCGACATCGCCGCGGATCAGATCATGGAAGGCGATCTTTTTCTGCGACAGCTTGAAACGCCAGTGCGGTGTGCGCCCTTCGGCTTCGAATTTGGCCTTGTCTTCGTCGGTCAGCTTCAGCGCCGCACGGTCATAGACCGGCGGGCGACCCAGCGCGATCTGGCGCTTGCGGCGGCGATCCAGCTCCAGCGCGGTTTCATAGCATGGATACAGCAGGCCCGCGCCTTTCAGTTTTTCCGCCGCGGCGGCATGGGCCACCGTCCGCTCGGACTGGCGGGCAAACAAATCATGCTCAAGGCCCATCCATTTCAGATCGGCCAGAATGGCGGCTTCATATTCCGGCTTAGAACGCTCGGTATCAGTATCGTCGATGCGCAGCAGGAACTTGCCACCGGTCTGACGGGCCAAAAGATAATTCAGAACCGCCGTGCGGGCATTGCCGACATGCAAAAGACCGGTCGGCGACGGGGCAAAGCGAACAATGGTCTGGCTCATCGGGCATCTCGGAAAGCATTGGTGATGGGATAACGGCGGTCACGGCCGAAATTACGCGGCCCGATCTTGACGCCTGGCGGTGCCTGACGACGCTTATATTCGGAAATGTACAACAGATGCTCGATCCGCTTGACGGTGGCAGCATCGTAGCCTTTGGCCACGACATCCTCAAACGCCATTTCCTTTTCGACCAGACATTCCAGAATGCCGTCGAGAATATCATATGGTGGCAGGGAATCCTCGTCCTTCTGGTTTTCGCGCAGTTCCGCCGTTGGCGGTTTAGTGATGATGCGCTCAGGAATCACAATACCTGACGGCCCCAGCGCACCGGGCGGTACATGGGCGTTGCGCCAGCGCGCCAGCCTGAACACCACGGTCTTGTAGATGTCTTTGAGCACATTATAGCCGCCGCACATGTCGCCATAAAGCGTGGCGTAACCGACGCTCATCTCCGACTTGTTGCCGGTGGTCAGCACCATCGGGCCGAACTTGTTGGAGATCGCCATCAGGATCAGGCCGCGGATACGTGACTGGACATTTTCTTCCGTGGTATCGGCTTTACGGCCAGCAAAGGGCTGTGCCAGCATCGCGGTGAAGGCATCCACCGCCGGTTCGATCACCACGGATTCATAGGAAATGCCGAGCAGCTTTGCGCATTCTTCGGCATCTTGCAGACTGTCGCCCGAAGTATAGCGCGACGGCATCATCACCGAACGCACCCGATCGGGCCCCAGCGCATCCACCGCCACGGCGGCAGACAGCGCAGAATCGATACCGCCCGACATGCCCAGCACCACGCCGGGAAAGCGGTTCTTGTTCACATAATCAGCTAGCCCCAGCACCATGGCGCGCCAGATCGATTACAGACGTTCCTCCAGCGGCACGGTTTCGCCGGGGGCACAAACCCAGCCTTCATCCGTATAC
>JBAVPS010000146.1:0-6937 GCA_049693315.1 Rhizomicrobium sp.
GGTCAGCACCACCGCCATCTGCAACAGCACGCGGAAGGTATCGCGGATATTGTCCGGATGAAATTCAGCAAAGCTTTCGGCGCAATCGCCGCCCTGCAACAGGAACGCACGGCCCCCGGCCACATCGGCCAGCGAGGCTTTAAGATTGCGCGCCTCGCCGGCAAAAACCAGCGGCGGATACGACTTTAACTGAGTTTCGACAGCTTGCAGCGCCGCCCCATCCGGATATTGCGGTACTTGCCGAATGGGTTTTGCACGCCAGCTTTGCGGGTTCCACGCCTGGGTCACCGCGACCTCCACATTCCGTTACAATAGGGCACCGGATATAGGGGATCGTTACGTGCATTACCAGCCGCAAAGCGCATTTTTCAATAACTATCACGGGCTATACGGTAATTTTATAACCAGAATCGCGCCATAACTTTCGTTATTTCGACCCAAACAACCGTTTTTCCAGCCTGCCATGGGCATAGTCATACACACCAAGCCCCACGCCATCGGTCGCCGAACCGGACAGCATCAGGGCCGAAGCCGCCCCGCTTGGCACAGCCGTTTCGCTTGCCCACAACGCGGTGTTGTTATCATCATAGAGCACCAGATTGCCGTCATTCTGCATGATCAGGCGACCGGGTTTGCCCGTGTTGATATTGTCGAACGGCGACCACAGCACATCACCACCTGCTGCAATCAGTTGCGGCCCGCGTTTGGGGTCGTTGAACAGACTGGCACTGCCATCCAGAGTGCGGATCGACTGGCCCGGCAGCAGCACATCATTGTGGCGGCTGTCGAGACGACTGACCGACTGCATCTCGCCGCAAAGATTGGTTTGCAGCAGCCGTTTGACATCAGCCAGCGCCCAGCCGTGATGGGCGGCGGCGGCCAGCAGCAAAATAGTTTTGGCAAAACCGGCCATCGGCGTCATGTCGGCCGCATTAAGCGCACCGACTTTCGGCAGCCACGCCCCGGCGGCATAGGCGGATTCATCCACCGTTCCGGCAAAGACCTGGGTGCAGTTCAGAATAATCAGCCCGGCATCGGCCCCTGCTTTCAGCGCACGGCAGATGGCACCCTTTTGCGGCGCATCGGGATTGCCGGACGGAAAATTACCCTCGCCATAGGATTCCAGCACCAGCCCTTTAAGCCCTTTGGCTATGCAGGCGGTCAACAGATCGGCGATCAGCGCCGTGCCGTCCGCCGCGCTGTAACGGGCCGGAAACGCGCCAAACTGCATCACCGGATGGCTATCGATACCGGCACGGATGGCGGCCAGCTGCGCCTGCGCCCTGGCCAGCGCCGCCGGGTTATCCAGACTGACGGTTTTATCGACCGGGCCGGGCAACAGATATTGCGGGGCCAGTTCCAGCTCGATACCGCACTTTGCCAGCGGCGGATAATTGGGGCTGTCAAACGCGCGAAACTGGCTGGCATTGATTTTCAGCACCCGGCTGCCGCGAAACAACAAAGAGTCGAAATAGACCCCGACCTCAGGCAACCCAAGCCGTGCGCAGGCGATGGCACCACAGAAATTCTGATAGGCATCGGTGTTGAATTTCAGCTGCAGCCCAGCCCCGTCGGTACCCTGATAATACATCGGCACTTGCGAGCCGGTAATGATGACCGGCTTGGACAGCACCGCCGCCCCGAACCCATTTGGATCGACGACATTGAGCAGGAACGGCAATCCCGCCCCGGAAAAATCCATCGTGTCGGTGCCATGCAGAATGACGAAACCATCAAATTCAGTGTAGTGATCGAGGATGTAGCCCGCGATCACACACCAGTCGGACGGCTGCAGATTGGTGCTGTCGAGCGTGCCGGACGCGCTTTGCGAAAAGCGCAGCGACGGCGCATAGCGGATCGTGGTATGCGGGAAAGCCGTCTGCAAAATGGGATTGAGAATGCGCTGCGAGGTTTCGGCAAAATCGTGCGCCGTCATCGGGGCCAGTGGATTGCCGACACAGGAAATCGTGCCGCCTGTGTTGATGACACAGATGTTAAGCTGATTGTCCGTAGACTGTCGCATCGGGATGCCCTTAAATCTTCCGGCGAAAACCGTATCCCTGCGGTAGCACGATGCACCCGAAAAAGAAAAGAGACGGTTACGATGCCTTAGGGGCAGGACCTATTAATTACAGGGGGCCTTCCCCTAAACGTCCTGTCTGCGGAAATAATAAAAGCCACCCAGCAATGCCACCGGTACCAGTGCCGCCAGCAAAGCCCAGAACGATCCTGTAGCCGCGATTTCTGTTACCGCCCCAAAGGTGACACCTACGCCCAACGGTCCCAATACGGCAATTAAATTACCGCTGCGCGCCTTTCGCTGGACAAGAGCTTTGCGGGAAACCGGCTTTTCGTACCACAGGCAGACATAAGCCGTGCTCACGCAGGCGAAAAACGTGCCGATTGCAGCCATCACCCCAGCCCATGGCGCATAATATATCAAAAACAGAACGGGCAGCGCGAACACCGCTACCACAGGAATGAAAACGGCGGTCATTTTAGCCTGGCGGATATAGTCCCGCGATAAGGGAGATGTCGCCATCAACTCCGGCGCATCCTCTGCCATCACAAAAAGCACTGTCAGCGCACCGACCATAATGCAGGCAAACATGACGATAAAAAATGTACAGGCCGCAGCCATGGCATGGCCGGAGGAACGGGCACTCCCAATAATGATACAGACCATTGGCAGAAAGCTAAGTACCTGAACAATGACGTATACCAGAAGAGAGGGGTTGCGCCAGACAGTAACCCACTCCTTACGAACCAGCGTCAACCGTACGGAACAGGCAACCCATGCAGATAAATATGTGTGAGACGTCGACTTCGTCCGCAGCACACGGCGCCCACTGCTCAAGCCTGCTGCACGGGCAGAAACCACTGCGAAACCCGTACCAAGCAGCCGCACACTGCAGACAAATAACAGGGCGGCTGTGACAAAAAAAATTCCGTTGACCAGTGGATCACCATAAAATGCCTTCAGCGGCAAACACCACCAGACATCCAGAGAGAAGCCACGCGCAAACCACACCTGCAAATGGTGAAAGAACGGTCTGGTTGCCGGGAACAAACTTTGAACCTGCATCAGGGAAAACAGCACAAAACCAATTCCACCGGCAAGAACATGCCCCGTCAATCTGGTGGCCTTTATACCAACCAATCGAATAAGCCCCATTGTCAGCCATAATCCGATGGCCGACACACAGAGCATCAGCCCACCAATCAGCCCGAGCGTACACAGAAAACGGGGGGACACCCGGATTGCCAAAGGCAGGATCAGAGGCACGGTAAAGAATGCATAAAGAGCCCCGGCAGACAGTGCCAGTGAAAGCGCGCGTACAAATAATATGCGATCCGGCGGCAGCGGAGAGGACAAGGTGAGATCGAAATCACCCCGTTCATAAAACACCGCAATGACCATTGTCAGGGATGCAGACAGCATCAAGCTAAAAACAAATAGCAATGCAATACCGGCTGTCAGCGCAGCGCCCGCCGAAAGCGTCAGATCATCAGGATGAATATCCCCGGCCATGTCCCAGCCGCCAGCAAACATCAGCCCTAAAAAAGTCAGCATCATGAGGGCTGGTGCCCAAGGGCGATTTTCCGACCGCAATGCCCGCAGCGCCTGTAATATTTCATACGCCAGCAGCCACGGGATTGAACCGGGCGTAAACCAGCTGGTCATGATGCCACCGCAACCGGGGCATCGGATGTCAGGTTCAGAAAGACATCCTCCAGCGTACCATTTTGCCCGGAAAAATCGCGCAATTGCTCCAGCGTGCCTTCGGCCAGCAGGCGGCCATGATGGATGATGCCAATTTTTCCAGCCAGCCGTTCGGCCACCTCCAGAATATGGGTAGTAAGAATAACGGTAACACCAGCGCGGGCCTTTTCAGCCAGCAGGGCCTTGACCTGATGGGCGGCGGCGGCATCAAGACCGGTCAGCGGTTCATCGAGAATAAGCAACTTCGGATCATGAATCAGCGCCCCGGCCAGCACGGCTTTCTGCTTCATACCGCGCGAAAACCCTTCGCAATACTGATGGCGCACATCCCACAGCCCTAACAGGCGCAGCAATTCTTCGGCGCGTGCCTCGGCGGTTCGGCGATCGACCTGCCACAGTCCGGCAACGAAAGACAGATATTCCAGCGCCGATAATTTGTCATAAAGCTGCGGCTCGTCCGGCACCAGGGCGATTTGGCGTTTGGCGGCAACCGGATCGGCCAGTGCGTCGATGCCCAGCACCGAAACCGAACCAGAATCCGGCATCAGAAGCCCCGACACCATGCGCAGCGTGGTGGTCTTGCCCGCCCCATTGGGACCCAGCAGCGCGTAAAATGTACCCGCTTCAATACGCAGGTTCAGATGCGATACCGCGGGTGCCAAATAACTTTTGCACAAATCGGAAATAACCAGTGCAGCGGTCATCATACCACCTGCAAGGATAAATGAAATACGATCATGATTTCCCCCATAAGGGGAAAACATGCCGCGTCTCCATTAGGACTGCAAGTGTCGGCTACGGCTTCAGCACGCTTTCTGCCGTGGTGTAAGGCATACCAATTGCCGCAGCCACCGCACGGTGGGTCACGGTGCCATGCCAGATATTCAGCCCGCCCCGCAAATGGGCGTTATCGTTCAGCGCCCGCACAACGCCCTTTTCCGCCAGCGCCACAACAAAGGGCAGCGTGGCATTGCCAAGCGCAAAAGTCGACGTGCGCGCCACCGCGCCGGGCATATTGGCAACGCAGTAATGCACCACATTATGTACAATATAGGTTGGATCGGCATGGGTGGTGGCGTGCGTGGTCTCGGCACAGCCGCCCTGATCGACCGCCACGTCAACAATCACTGCGCCCTTTTTCATCTTCCACACCATCTCCTCGGTGATCAGCCGGGGGGCTTTGGCACCCGGCACCAACACACCACCGATGACCAGATCGGCATCCAGCACCGCGTCTTCGACCGCTTGCAGGGTTGAATGCAGCGTGACGATGCGACCACCAAAAAGTGCATCAACCTCGGCCAGCCGGTGCAGATTGATATCAAGCAATGTCACCTGCGCCCCAAGGCCAATGGCCATGCGCGCCGCATTCACACCAACGACACCGCCGCCCAGAATGGTCACCCGCGCCGGGGCCACACCGGGCACCCCGCCCAGCAACATACCGCAGCCGCCGCTGGCGATTTCCAGCGCATGCGCCCCGGCCTGTATCGACATACGGCCAGCCACCTCGCTCATCGGGGCCAGCAGCGGCAAACCACCGAATGGATCAGTGACCGTTTCATACGCGATGCACACCGCATCACTGGCCAGCAAACCCCGGGCCTGTTTCGCATCGGGGGCCAGATGCAGATACGTGAACAGGATTTGCCCGGAACGCAGCCGGGCGATTTCCGCCGCCTGCGGTTCTTTGACTTTGACGATCAGATCGGCCACGGCAAACAACTCGTCCGCGCCCTGTACCACCAAAGCGCCCGCCGCACGATAGGCCTCGTCGCTTAAACCGATGGCCTCACCGGCATGGCTCTCGATCATCACGGTATGGCCGCGCGATGTCAGCTCGCGCACCGCCGCCGGGATCAGGCCAACGCGATATTCATGATTTTTGATTTCTTTGGGGGAACCGATACGCATGACAGGCCGCCTTGTCTTCGGAACTCTGCGCGAGGTTAACAGAAGATCGCCGCCACAGCCATTCACTGGCCACGCATAGCAGCCCCCATTCAACAAGAAGGTAAAGAAAAAGCCCGCAATTGCTTGCGGGCTTTTGGCTAGTTTCAAATCGCTACGTATTACGGGGCAATTACGGCCGGTTATGATCGGGGCGATCGCCACCCTTATCACCACCCTTTTTGTCACCGCCTTTGTCGCCGCCCTTCTTATCGCCGCCCTTATCCGCATGGCCCTTATCGCCACCCTTATCGGCATGCGCGTCGCCATGTTTGTCCGGGCCACGATTATCCGGACCACGCAGTGCCGGACCACCACGGTCGGGGCCATGCGCCGCCGGGCCGCCATGGTCAGGACCACGATCAGGTCCATGATTATCCGGACCATGACGATCAGGGCCAAAACGATCAGGACCGAAATGCGGACCTGCCGGCATGTGATGATCGCGGCCCCAGCGTGCGCGCCAGTCATCGCGCATATGGAAGCCATGCTTGTCGTAATATTCAAAGCCAAGCGCCGGACCGAAGCGGTCATTACAGGCCCAGCCGGGGCGCGGACCATTCCAGCCATCACGACGCCACTTGCCACGAATCCAGAACTCAGGACCGCCCGGACCACGACGGTAATAGACCGGACCGCGATACCAGTCGCCATGATAGAAGACCGGGCAATAATAGACCGGCATATCCCAGAAGGCATCCGGGCAACCGCCAGCATCGCAATACCCGCCGGATGACAGCGAGAAGTTGACACCCCCGGGGCCGACGCCAATGGCGAAATTCCCCGCGCTGGCCGGCGTTGCAAACAGTGCGGCAGCGCCCAAAGCCGCCACGGCCATTGTCATTCTCACCAAGCTTTTCATGCTTATTCCTTTGCTTCTTGGATGAACATAAAGGCAAAGCCCCATTGCATATTCACCACTGTGCAACTGTCACCGCGTGTAACAGTCATCGGATCTTCCAAAATCAGGCAGATGACCAAAAGGTGCTATCACTGTAGCGGTAAACCGGTCATTCACCAAAACATTCGCGTTTTCTTTACGGCCGCCCGCCACGCGAACCATCCCGGTCGCCATGGCCATCACCGCGGCCACCATCACGGGGGCCATCACCGCGGCCACCATCCCGGCCACCATCACGGGGGCCATGCCAGTTATCACGGGGGCCGTCTCGGGGCCCACCACGATCCTGCCAACCACGGTCACGCCCACCATGGTCATGCCAACCGGGACCGCGCCAGCCAGGGCCATGCCACGGCCCCCAG
>JBAVPS010000147.1:0-2699 GCA_049693315.1 Rhizomicrobium sp.
AAAGCCTTACGCACGGCCACAGCGATTTCGTCGGCATCATCTTCAACCAGCGCATCTACCTGGCCGATGGCATAACGCTGTTCACCACCGATAATGCTCCAGATCGTCCGTTTGTCAGATGCATCCAGTTCCTGAATGCCTGCTTCCTGCTCGATCACTTCCGGGCCGTTCATACCAAGACGGGCCTGTTTGGTGACGATAAGCCGGGTGCACAGCGTGGCTGCCAGCGACATGCCACCGAAGCAGCCCACCATACCGGCAATAATACCAACCACCGGGACATGGGCGCGTAAGGCAACAATGGCGCTGTGAATTTCTGCAATCACGGCAAGGCCAAGATTGGCTTCCTGCAAACGCACCCCGCCGGTTTCAAACAGAATAACCGGGCGGGTCGGGATGCCTTTTTTGTTATCGGCCAGGCATTGTTCCAGCGCACCGGCGATTTTTGCACCAGCGACTTCGCCCATGCTGCCGCCCTGAAAATCGCTTTCAATGGCGGCGACAACCGCGGGCTGGCCGTCAATAGTGCCACGTAACAGAATGACGCCATCATCGGCCTGCGCAACGATATCCTGCTGCGGCAGCCAGGGGGATTTCAAACGGTCGAACGGTCCAAGAATAACCCGACCCTTGCCACCATCCAGAAGGGCGGCGGCGCGGTCTGCGGCAGAAAGCTCGATGAAGCTTTTGCGGGCCAGAAAGTCTTCCCACGTTTTTGTCATTTGCTTGCCTCCACGGCCTGTTCCAGGCGCAATGCGACCATGCCGGGGGTTGCGCCAAAATCGTTGATCTCGATGGCGGCGGCACCGTTAAAGCGTGTGAAAAAGCGCTCGATGACGCTTTCCCAGATCTGGCTGTAACCATTGACGCTGGTGCTCACCACCACATGCGCTTTGCCATCGGTTGAGGGTTCCATCAGAACCTCAAGGTCGCCGGAACCGACGACGCCCACATGAACCTGTTTGGCAAACGGTTCCTTAGCTGTGGGATATTCGTATTTCAGAACTTCCATGGATATGTCTCCATTAATAGACACGGATCGGTGGACATAAGGCCAGAGGTCCGGTCGGATGTGATCCGGTCCAGAAAAAGTGCAGCAGCCAACATATCGGCGGCGCCCCCG
This sequence comes from Rhizomicrobium sp., assembly GCA_049693315.1. Taxonomy (GTDB): domain Bacteria; phylum Pseudomonadota; class Alphaproteobacteria; order Micropepsales; family Micropepsaceae; genus Rhizomicrobium. The sequence continues at coordinate 1,124 of JBAVPS010000147.1, forward strand.
GGCGAGGCATTGAACGCCATCAGGTCAAGATGCAGCTGTTCCAGTGCTGCAAAACCTTCTGGTGTTGCGCTGCCCCCCGCAGTCAGAACCTGTGTGGCTCCGGCCATGGCGGCGTTGAGGGCTTGTGGACCACCACGATGTAACAGGCAGGTATCTTCCATAACCGCCATGACGGACATCAGCGCGTCGAGTCTGGCGTGTGTTTCATCAGCCCCGTTTGCACGGGCTTGATGAAGCGCGGGAAGTGCTACACTGATGACATGTGGGAACCCAAGACGAGCTTCCTGACGCGCCCCGCCAACACCATATCGGGCGGTAACGCTTTGCCCGTTTGTTGGTGCCGATGGGTAAAAACGATCTGGAAATCCGGCAATGGCCGCAGCCTGTTGTCCGATATCTTCAGCGTTTTTAGACGGTGCGCAGCACGCGCCGCCAATCAGAAGGCCCATTGCCCAGATGGCGCCGCGGTGGGCATTGCTGCCGTTTGTCGCTGCCATCATAGCCTTTTCACCATCGCGGCCAATTGCAGCCAGCTCTTCGCGTAACGACCGGGACGGTGTGCGACCATCCGCAGCCATTGCCATGGTGAAAAAGGCGTCTTTCAACGCATGGGCCGAGCAGCGCATGATATCAAGGCTCAGATCTTGGTGAGCCCCGTTACCACGGCCATCGACCAATGCCGGCTTGGGGGTAAGCTCCGCCTCCGCGATCAGTGCCCAGACCGCCGCATCGGCCAGCACCAAAGCATTTGCCCGGGTGTTTTCCGCCTCACGGGCCTGTTCCTGCCGCAGAAATGTTGAAGCCATGATCGGTGCCTTTTACCAGCTGCGGAACTGCGGCGGCGGGGCGTAAAGCCCACCGGACCAGGCAACGAGGTCATCGATGCTGCGAGCAGCCAGAAGCGAACGGGTCGCCTGACGGCGGCTGACACCCAGATCTTCCGGCAAAGCCACAATACCGCGGGCGCGTAAGTCCGCCGTGGTTTTGGGATTGGCTTTACGGCCCATTTCCGTAGCACCGGCAACCGCAGCAATGGCTGCCCGACGTTCTTCGCCATTGACCTTATAGACATAGGCGATGCCTTCTTCCGTCACGACATGACTGACATCGTCGCCATAGATCATGACCGGTGCGATTGGCATGCCGCTCTTCTTACCCACTTCAATGGCATCGAGGTGATCGACAAAGGCCGGCTCGCCACCCGTCTTGAAGGTCTCCAGCGTCTGCACCACCAGCTTCTTACCGCGGGAAACCGGTTCGCGACTTTCCATCAGGCTCAGCCAGGCTTCACTGCTGTGGCGACGACCATGCGGGTCATGGCCCATATTTGGCGCACCGCCAAAGCCAGCCAGACGACCGAGCGTTACGGTCGAGGAGTTGGCATCCTGATCCATCTGCAAGGTGGAACCGATGAACAGATCCACAGCATACTGGCCTGCCAGCTGACAGAATACGCGGTTGGAACGCATGCTGCCGTCGCTGCCGACAAAGAAAATATCGGGCCGTGCACGGATATAGTCTTCCATGCCCACTTCGCTGCCAAAGCAGTGAATGCTCTCCACCCAGCCACTCTCGA
>JBAVPS010000148.1:0-4287 GCA_049693315.1 Rhizomicrobium sp.
GTTCTGAGGGGTGGAATTATGAAACAGGTCAAAGTGCTTGGCCCGGGCTGCTGCCGGTGTTCGCAGACTGCGGACATGATCAAAGCTCAGGCAGAGACGTTGGGCATTGCGATTACACTGGAAAAGATCACCGACTATGCCGCCATTGCGTCATACGGTATCGCATCTACGCCGGGCATTATCATTGATGGTAAGGTGGTACATGCCGGTGGACTGCCAAAGGTAGATGATGTCGATAGCTGGCTGAAAGGGTAATTCAATGTCTGAAGCAAAGTCTTGTGCGTGCGCGGGATCATCAAAACTTATATTTTCTTGTTCTGGTGCTGCCGATGTTGGTGAAATTTCTGACCGGGCAGCTCGTGGATTGAATAAGGATGGGGTTGGAAAGATGTACTGCCTTTCTGGTCTGGGTGGAATGGTTGCCTTGATTATTCACAACACCAGAGCTGCGGAAAAAATTCTTGCGATTGATGGGTGCCCGCTGAATTGTGCCAGCAAAACACTTCAAACCGCGGGATTTGTGAACTTTCTCACACTCCGTCTGGCAGATATTGGTATGAATAAAGGGATGTCGCCTGCTTCGGATGCAGCGATCACTACGGTAGTTGAAAAGGCTAAAATAGTATTAGCTTAAGCCATTAGGCCGGTGTGCATAATGATCTGGAGGGAACTATATGATTGAGCAAAAAAATATAAAGTCGATGACTATCTATCATAATCCGTCCTGTGGTACGTCGCGCAATGTGCTGGCATTGATCCGCCACGCGGGGGGCGAGCCGACCATCATTTCTTATCTGCAAACCCCACCTTCGGCGGATGTGTTGCGTTCGCTGATTATCCGCGCCGGGCTTACGCCGCGTGATGTTCTGCGTAAAAAAGAAGCGCCGTATAAAGAGCTTTGTCTGGATAAACCTGATGTCAGCGAGGCTGATATTATCAGTGCGATGCTGGCACATCCGGTTCTGATCAACCGCCCGCTGGTTGATACGGGGGATGCAGTGCGCTTGTGCCGCCCATCGGATGTGGTGCTGGATTTGCTGCCGAAACTACCAAACGTTGATTTCAGTAAAGAAGACGGTGCACCATTCCTGCGTGATAGTCAGATTGATGGTAGTGATACCGATCTGGCGATGGCTTTAAGAGATGCCGGCTTGCCGATTGATGATCTGGGCGAGGCCGGGCGGTGTTTTTATGCCTATCATACACTGGGTGGTACATTAGCCGGGTATGGTGGTTTTGAATGTTATGGTGCCGATGTACTGATCCGCTCCATCGTTGTGCCTGAAGCGCTGCGTGGTAAAGCGATCGGGCGCAATCTTGTGGCATTACTGCTTTACCGGGCGTTTCAGGCCGGGGCACGGCGGGCATGGCTGCTTACCATTACCGCTGCGAATTATTTTGAGAAAATCGGTTTTAAACCGGTGGCACGCGATGCGGCGCCACAAAACATTCTTTCAACCCGGCAGGCGCAAGGGCTGTGCCCGGTCAGTGCAGAATTGCTTTGCCGCAACATCGGATTTTAGGACACATCATGTCGAGGTTTGAGCGCTATCTTACCCTTTGGGTGGCCCTGTGTATTGTGGCTGGTATTATTCTTGGCCAGTTTTTGCCGGGTGTTTTTCACCTGATCGGTGCGGCCGAGCTGGCCCGGGTCAATCTGCCGGTTGCGGTATTGATCTGGCTGATGATCATTCCGATGCTGCTGAAAATTGACTTTGCCGCCTTACGCACGGTTGGGCAATATTGGCGCGGTATTGGGGTAACGCTGATCGTCAACTGGGCGATCAAGCCGTTTTCTATGGCGCTGCTAGGATGGCTGTTTATCGGCTATCTGTTCCGCCCGCTGCTGCCTGCCGCACAAATCGACAGCTATATTGCGGGGCTTATTCTGCTGGCGGCGGCACCCTGCACAGCGATGGTGTTCGTCTGGTCAAACCTGTGTAAGGGTGAACCGCATTTTACCCTGTCACAGGTGGCGCTGAACGACAGCATTATGGTGGTGGCTTTTGCGCCTATCGTCGGGTTGCTGCTGGGGCTGTCGAGCATCAGTGTCCCGTGGGATACTTTGGCACTGTCTGTCTTGCTCTACATCGTTATTCCGGTGCTGGTGGCACAAATCCTGCGTCGTCTGGTGCTGACCACGGGCGGGGCGGGGGCTTTGGCCCGCTTGCATCATGCGCTGGGGCCGGTATCGCTGGTTGCCCTTTTGGTCACGCTGGTGCTGTTGTTTGGTTTTCAGGGTGCGCAGATTATCGCGCAACCCATGGTTATTGCGCTTCTGGCTGTGCCGATCCTGATCCAGGTTTATGGTAATGCGGGCATCGCCTATCTTCTCAACCGTGCGGTGGGTGAAAAGCATTGTGTGGCCGGGCCATCCAGCCTGATCGGTGCGTCGAATTTCTTCGAGCTGGCGGTTGCTGCTGCCATCAGCCTGTTTGGCTTTCATTCGGGCGCGGCATTGGCCACGGTTGTTGGTGTGCTGATCGAAGTACCGGTGATGCTCACCGTTGTCTGGATTGTGAACCGCAGCCGTCACTGGTATGAGGCGGGATCTCATTGATCTCGCCTCGGAGCCCACGACGCAAATGTTGATTAATTCCGGCGCAAGAACCGATATTCCGGCCTTCTTCAGCCCGTGGTTTTTGAATCGCATCCGCCAGGGATCGGTCTGCGTGCGCAATCCCTATTATCCCAGCCAGATCACACGCTATCGACTGGCACCGGATGTTATCGATTGTCTGTTATTCTGCACCAAGAACCCACGGCCGATGTTGCCCCATCTGGCTAAGCTTGATGCATTTTCCAGTTACTGGTTTGTCACCATCACGCCCTATGGGCGGGATGTAGAGCCCCATGTACCGTACCCTGATCTGGTGATCCGGGATTTTCAAATACTTTCTGAGAAATATGGATCACACAGGGTTTGCTGGCGCTATGATCCGATCTTTTTCTATGGCCGGTATGATTTCGACACCCATCTGGCAGCGTTTGAAAAAATGGCTGAAGCTTTGTCGGGTTATACCGATGCCTGCGTCATCAGCTTTATCAGCCTCTATCAGAAGACCAAGCGGAATTTTCCCGGTGTTCTGGCGGTCAGTGCAGAGGATAAAATCCGTCTGGCCGAGGCTTTGGTGGCAATCGGTCAGCGCTATCACATTGCCATAAAAACCTGCGCTGAAGCCGCAGATTTGCGAGGGTGTGGCGTTGATATGTCCGGCTGCCTTGCAAGGGTCGTGCTGGAAGAAGCCGTGGGCACAGGGCTGAAAAACGTGCATGCAAAAGCCAACCGTACCGAATGTGCCTGCTATCCCAGCCGTGACATTGGCGCCTACAACACGTGTCTGCATGGCTGCCTGTACTGCTATGCCAATTACGATCAGGAAACCGTCCGGCGAAACTGGGCTTTGCATGATCCGGATTCGTCGCTGCTGATTGGCACAATAGGCGAAGGCGATACTGTGCGTGATGCAGAACAGGTATGTTATGCCGATACGCAGCCGTTGCTGTTATAAGTTTTAACGCACGGCCCGGGGCGGTTTCAGGCCTGTGTGCCTATAAAACACGCACCCATCTGCACAAATCTATACCGGTGTTTATGTGGTGTGGGATGACAGATCACAAGGTGTCTGCGTGGCAAAATGACAGAAGACAGATCGCGACTATTGACGTATATAAGATACAGTTAGTATTGATAAGCGACAAGTCGGCATGCTGTTTTCACACCGTTTGTGTATGGGGCATGGTTCGGTCTGTTCCAGCTGGATAGATTTATGAAGGTTCAGAATAATCTTTCGTTTGTTCGCAAACAGCGCGGTTTGACCGTTTCTCAGACTGCCGCATTGATCGGGGTTACCCGCCAGACGGTTTATGCCATAGAGGCTGGCAGCTATATCCCCAACACGTTGGTGGCGTTAAAACTGGCTGCAGCTTTTTGTGTTGCCGTGGAAGATCTGTTTTTTCTGAACAGCCTTGATGATGAAATCAGCACATGTGATACGGCCCAGATTCTTCCCGGGGCGACAGTGGCAGAGGTTGGTCAGCCGGTTCATCTGGTCAAGGTCGGCAAGCGACTGATTGCAACCGATCTGGGTATGTCGCGTGATTTCCGCCATCCCCCCGATGGGGTGGTGGTCGGAATGGAGCATACAAAAAAGTCAACGGTTAAGGTGCAGACCTTTGCGCAAACTGATCGCACACGCAAACGGCTTTTGGTTTCCGGGGATGATCCGGCCTTTCAAGTGCTGGGTCATCATCTGCAACTGTCGGGTATCGAGCTTATTACAATCG
>JBAVPS010000149.1:0-5989 GCA_049693315.1 Rhizomicrobium sp.
CGTCTAAGGCGAGTTCTTTTTTCCTTAGCCATTGGTCTTACCCCCTTAAAAGGACAGCGAATCACTGTCAGATGCGTGAACTGTCCCCAATGCCTGTCGCGGCGCCACCCGGCGCCGGACACTTCGACAACTCGATAAGGTTTACAAACTGTGGGGGAATCCTATTAGGCGAGTGGTAAATGTCAACGAAGATTTGGATTAGACGAATTAAAAAATACCGCAACCACCACAGGCATTCAGTGCGCCCCACACCACACAAATGCAACGATCAGACAATGTTGACATGACGAGCAATCTTTAGCTGCCTACAAAGTCGTAACAAAATGTACCAGGCGTTTTGTTTACAGATACAACGCACTAGCAGCCTTCATGACATTGCGTTTATATAGCAGAGCCGCGAGGAAACGGCCGGGACTTGGCAATCCGTTGCAGGGGCTGGTGGCAACTGCAGTGCGGAAGACAAGGGGTGCTCGGCGTTGCTGCGGTGACAGAATAGGCACAGACACGAAACGCTTCACCACGCCTTCGCATGGGAGTTGAGTTTGCCACGCTCGCTGAGTGAAAAGGAAGTCACAGACTTCCGTACCCGAATTTGTGACACCGCATCTCGTTTATTCGCCGAGAAAGGCGCTGCTGGCATCACCATGCGTGAGCTGGCCGCGGCACTGAAGGTCAGTGCCATGACGCCCTATCGCTATTTCCATGACAAGGACGAGATCCTGGCGGAGCTGCGCGCCCAGGCCTTTGAGCGCTTCATCACAGCAATCAATCAGGCCCGCAGTGATTCGAACGACCTGTTGCAGAACGCCTTTGCCATGCGCGATGCCTATGTCCGCTTTGCACTGGCCGATCCCGGCAGCTACCGGCTGATGTTTGACCTGACCCAGCCGGAGATAGAAAAATATCCGGCCCTGCAAAGCGCAATTACCCAGGCCAATATCGTGCTCTCCGGCCACATTCACGATCTGGTGAATGCGGGCTATCTGAAGGGTGATCCCGAAATCATTGGCCGCACCTTGTGGGCGCTGACCCATGGCATTGTCTGCCTGGAACTGGCTGGAAAACTGGCCCCGGAAATGCCGGTCGAGCGGCTGGTGCAAGAAGCATCCGATGCACTCTGCCGTGGTTTCGGGCTGCACAGCCCCGCGACGTAATACGCCGCGCAACCCCTTCACATTTGTACCATAGTGGCACAACATAGATGCCGTTTTCGTCAAGGAGATCTCTGTGCCGCGCGCCCTTAGTGAAAAAGAATACAGTGATTTCCGCCACCGGCTCTGTCATACGGCCAGCCGTCTGTTTGTCGAAAAGGGACTGGCCGGCGTAACCATGCGCGAACTGGCAGCGGCCCTTGGGGTCAGCGCCATGACGCCCTATCGCTACTTCCGCAACAAAGAAGAAATCCTCGCCACCGTGCGGGCTCAGGCATTCAATCAGTTGGCGGACGATCTTGCTGTGGCCAATCAGGCCGCCCGTTCCAATCTCGACCGGTTAAACGCCCTTCATAAGGCCTATCTGCATTTCGCGCTGGAGAATCCCAACCGCTATAAGCTGATGCTGGATCAGGGCGAAGATGATGCCGAAGCCTATCCCGAACTTGGCCAAGCCCAGGATCGCTGCAGTCACTGGCTGACGGACTATGTCGGCGGGCTGGTTGCCAGCGGCTATCTGAACGGCAACCCACGCGTTATCGCTTATACGTTGTGGTCCAGTATGCATGGCGCCATCGCGCTGCGTTTTGCCGGCAAACTGGACGCCGAATGTGACCTGTCATTGATTGTCGAAACTGCCCATCGCGCGCTGATTGCCGCGTTCACATCGGCCAGCCCACAGCTCGCACTATCCTGAGCCAAAAGCGTCTGCGACAAACCGGCCATGGGGCTAATCAGTTTGAGACACCACTCAAATGATACCGGTGTCAAACACCCCTGTCAAAATAGCGCACATCTTTTTAAGCTATCGGAAATGCAGATAAATCGATACTTTCATGTTACATGCGTGCATCGGGCGGATATTTTTTCCGACTGCGGTATTTTATCAATTCGCCAGCGTAGCAAGAATAGCCTATAGAGCCCGAGGCCGCTGATACAAATCCTTTGGAAGGCCGCCAAGGTTGTGACGTTTTGGGGGCGTTTTATGTGGCAAGAATTTTGCCGGAACGTGCCAGAGTTCTGACTACAATCTTGTGCGTCGTCACGGGCATGTAGAATTCGGTAAACACCTTGCGGGCCATAATGCGAGTGAGGCGCGTATGAAAACTGAAAATATTGTTACCTTGACTATGAACCCGGCGATCGACATCGGGACCACGGTCAAGCAGGTTATGACGACGCATAAAATCCGTTGCCTGAAGACCCAGCGGGATCCGGGCGGCGGGGGCATCAATGTTGCCCGTGTGCTGAAGCGTTTTGGCGCTGACCCTCTGGCGATTTTCCCAGTCGGCGGTCCTTCGGGGCTGATGCTGGAACGTCTGGTGGCAGCTGAAGATGTGCGTCATCAATCGTTCAACACCACGCACGAATGTCGTGCCAACTTCACCGTCAATGAAGAGGATTCGGGCGAGCAGTATCGTTTTGTTCTGCCCGGCCCAGCCCTTGGCGAAGAAGAATGGAATGCCGGTCTTGGTCTGACGACCGCGGCCTGCACCACGGGCTACTGCATTGCCTCGGGCAGCTTGCCGCGCGGCGTGCCGCATGACTTCTATGCGCGTCTGTCGCACAATCTGAAGGCCATCGGCAGCACGGCCAAAGTGGTGCTCGACACCTCGGGCCCGGCGTTCAAGCACGCCCTTGATGTCGGGGTCTATCTGGTCAAGCCGAGCCTCAGCGAATTCACCGACTTTATGGGGGTTACCAATCCCGATCAGAAGTCGTGTGTTGATGCGGCCCGCCAGCTTGTTCAGGCCGGCAATGCCGAAATCGTCGCCCTCACGCTGGGCGAAGAAGGTGCTATTCTGGTGTCGCGCGATCTGGCGCTGCAGGCAGCTCCCCCGCCGGTCAAGGTCAACGGTACCGTTGGCGCTGGTGACAGCTTCCTTGGCATGCTGGTGCTGCGTCTGGCCCAGCGGATGAATCTGATCGACGCTTTCCGTCAGGCCATTGCGGCTGGCACCGGCGCGCTGGCTTCGGCTGGCACCGGTCTGTGCACGCCCGAACTGGTGGAAGAGCTGACCCCGCAGGTCAAGGTCAACATTCTCTGATAGCGGTCACATACCAAATTGAAACGGGGCCCGTCGGGCCCCGTTTTTTTTTGCGCCGTACAGTGAAAATCAGTGCACAGAGGCTTTTGAAAACAGATTCATCACCAGCGCACCGCTAATGATCAGCCCCATGCCGAGCATGGCGGGAATATCCAGTTTCTGGCCCTGAAAACTCCATGCGATGATGGCGATAAGAATGATGCCGCAACCGGACCAGGTGGCATAGGCGATGCCGGTCGGGATCGTCCTTAAGCAATTACACAGGCAATAGAAGGATACGGCGTAGCCGCCGAACACAATAATCATCGGGCCTAATTTCGTGAAACCATCCGTCAGGCGCAGAAAGGACGTCGCAACCACCTCGCAGACAATCGCGAGGGCAAGATAGACATAAGCCATTACCTAGAAATCCTTATTCTTCAACAGATGGGTGGGGATGGCCAGACCAGCCCCAATCGCTCCCAATGTGAAGATCACCCGTAGCATATATTCAAGCGCCAAGACGATGGTTGCGACCTCGTTTTCGGGGTGTGGCACCGTAACTGCAAACAGACCGAGAATCGCCTGACTCATAAACGCACCCGGCACCATGGGAATACAGCCCGCCAGTGCCATGGCATTACCCGCCATCCCCAGCCATTCGCGTAAAATCCGCACCGCGCAACTTGTCACCATCGCCGCACAGAACGATGCCGCTTCCAGCGTCCACCCCGCATCCTGCCCCAAAGTGCGCACGAATAAGGCGAGTGCCCCGGCCAGTGCGCACCAGATCAGCGACCGTGGGCCGAAATTGAACAATACACCGAACCCAGCCGCCGCCGCCGCACCGAACACCGCCTGATGCAGAAGGTGCAGCGTCATCACGACACCCCGATCAGGGTCTGGGCGATCCACACCCCGACGGTGGCGAAGATCATCACCATCAGCACTGAAACCGCCCGGGCGCTGCCCATGGCGGGATAACCATCCATAATATCGGTCTGGGCGTTGGTCGCGGGCACACCGGGCACCAGAAGCAGGATCGAGGCCATCATCGCCAGCGGCACCGTGTGGCTGCCCAGCCCCCGCGCCCCGGCCCCACCCAGCCCGGAACTGCAAAATGCCACCACGGCGGCAATAATGTATTCGTTGATCTTGCGCCCGAACAGCAGATGGCGGGCATACTGGCCAACCATTCCAGCCACCAGCACCGGACCAAAAGCCGCCCAGTCAATGCCAAGCAGCCGGCCGAAAGCCGCGCAGGCAATACCGACGGCCACCGCCACGGTTTCCGGCCGGTAGCGCGGTGTATTCTGGGCGATTGCATCGATGGCGGCATCCACCATGTGCGGGGTCATGCCCCCCTTGGAGACCCGCACACAGAGGGCACGCAAAGCATAGTCGAGGCGATGATTAACCCCGTGGCGACTCACCGTCATCATGCGGGTGATGGTGTTATTGCCGCTGGAAACCGTGATTTCGTGCGAGGCGTAGCCGGCGCGGGCCCCGACAAATTCCACCCCCAGCCCCCGCACGATCAGCCCGGTGCCCTCATGCACCACCTTGACCTTGGCCCCGCATTCGAGAAACAGACGCGCAACGCGCAGCGCCACCATCGCGATTCTTTCGAGTTCGCGATGGCGCAGCAAAACGGGGTCGGCCGTTTCGGTTTCAGCAGCGGTCATGGTGCTGAGAGTATAAACTTATTGGCGAAAAAAGAAACGTCAGCGCCGCCCGGCGCGCTCGCGCGTAACCTTCTCATACGCCCCGGTGATCGAGGCCAGCTTGCTGGTCGCCAGCCTGACGAATTCGGCGGGCACCCCGCGGGCGATCAGCCGGTCAGGATGGGTTTCGCGCACCAGCGCATAGTAGGCGCGCTTGATGGTTTCGTCGTCGTCATCCTCGCTCACGCCCAGAATGATATAAGGATCGGCCGCATCCGGGCCGAAATGGGCGGCGCGGATACGCCGGAAATGGGCCTGGGTGAAGCCGAAAATCTCGGCAACGCGGGCCAGAAACGCTTCTTCGCCGGGGTGCAGCACGCCATCGGCCTTGGCAATCTCGAACAGCCCGTCGATGACGTCTTCCAGCAGCGCGGTCTGCCCGACATAGAGCCCGGCGATCTGGGCGGCATAGATTTCGAACCCGGCGCTGTCCCGGCGGGCAAAGTCGAAAAAGCGCCGGACATGGGCGCGTTCTTCTTCCGGTACGCGGAAAACCCGCTCGAACGCCTCAACCTCGGAATCGAGCACCACGCCATCGGCTTTGGCCATCTTGCCGCATAAGGCGATCATCGCGATGGCAAAGGTCAGCTCAGGGTCAGAGGGCACACGGTCAAACAGGAAATGGCCCGCCACCGCACCCAGCGCCGCACCGACCGGTCCTGCAACCCAGAACCCGGCGGCAAAGCCGCCCAATTTACCCCAAACCGACATGCGCTCCCGAATCGAAAACCGGTCCGGGTAACGCCTTTAAAGCCCCGGACCGACAGACCAACCATTATGGTACTAGAGATATGGCATGGGGCGGATGTGCTGCCTAGCCTTTAGGCCACCGGATAAGATGAAAAAAACGTTGGAATTCGTGACGTAGCGATTGAAAATGACACCGGTTTCCATTAGAAGTTTGAAAACATAAGAATCGACCATAAGACGTTCTGGGAGGAAGTTTCCGGATGATGGCAGCCGAGAAGACGATTTTCACCCCCGCCGCCAGGATTGCTCAGGCATTCGTTGCGGCACGGATCAACGCTCAGGCGCTGGCAGATTTTCCGGGCGAGATGCCACCGGATCTCGACAGCGCGTATCAATG
>JBAVPS010000150.1:0-5650 GCA_049693315.1 Rhizomicrobium sp.
CTCATCCTGTCCTCCGTAAGACCTTTTTGGGGGGCGCAAATTCCTGCGAAAAAACTGACAGCACCCCACGCAAGACGATCAGCCCTGGGGCACAGACACCACGAGATACAAAACGCTTATGAAACCGGGACATCACCAGAACTGGGGGCGGCAGAACGGGCACCCACGATATGGGGAATAAAACGCCCGGGACCATTGCCGCGAAACAGCTGCAAAATCTCAAGCGGCACATCGCATTGCACCGCCCCAAGGATAGTGTGCAGGGATCCTTGCTCGTCCGCAAATGGAATCAGCATGCGCTCGACACCAATCCGCCGCTCGTCCGGCCAGACCAGCTCGCCCGCCCCGCATACCGGATTACCGCTGGCCACCACGGCGGCATAATTGCGGCGCATGGTGTCTTTCAGCGCCCCGTCAGGCAGGCTGGACAGGGGGCGATCAACAATCTCGATCCCATAGATCTCCTTCATATAGGAGCCGCTGAGCTTGAAGAAATAATCTGCGCCGCCGTCGATCAGCTCGATGACATAGAGCTGTCCGAGCAGATAGGTCGCGTGGCTGGGCCGGAAATCGTGCCAGCATGGCAGGGGTTTGGCCGCCGTCAGCTCCTCGCAATAGCGGGCAAGCCGGATAAGGTCAGGGTCCTGTAAGCTACGGTATAGCGCCGAAAAATCCATCATTCCCCCCACCCATTAACCGGTGTGATGGCCTTTATGCGGGACGCCCCCGCACACGCCGCAGGATCTATTTTATCTGTTTTTCACCATTTCGCAGCCTGATTTTGCCGGAAAAACCGAACTTCCTGCGCTGTGCGGCTTAAAGCCCCTGAACCTATAGACAATATCACGGCACGGGTGGGCCCCAGCCGCGCATTCTGGCCATGCCTTTGCCCCGAAACAGCACGAGATTTTCCCGTGGCACGTCACTGACCACCGCGCCGAGCAGAATCGTCGCCGCCCTGTTTGCGTCGGTAAAAGGGATCAGCAGATGACCGGTCTGATAACTGCCGCCATCAGGCCAGTAAAGCTCCACCCACAGGGCATGGGGGCGACGGCACGCCAGCACCGCGTCATACACCTCAACGATGGCATGGCGGAAATCATCACCGCGGGCGTCGCTTAAAAGCTTACCACGCAGATCGTCGCCGAAATATTCCGGCAGTAATGCCCCATAGGAGCGATAGCGGTAATCATTGACGCCGCCAGCACCGTCATTGACCGGTTCGGCGACGTAAAGCGCGGCCATCAAACGCGGCACGGCCGAGGGGCGAAAATCGCTCCACGCCGGCACGTCGGCGGTCCCAGCCAGTTTTGTGCAATAGTCTAACAGCTGCGCCAGATCAGCATGCAGCCGCGCGGTATCAATACTGGTGCAATCCATTCCGGTTCCTGCAAGCGCCCAGCGCGGGCGCAAATCCGCCCGCATTGGCGGTCTTTGCACCAATGTCGCACGCGGAACGGGTGTCAGGAACCGTGAAAACCCTTTGTGGTTATAGGAGCCTTACCGTAATGGCCTGCATTTACGGGCAGGCTTACATCCGTTCCGGAATCTCGATCCCCAGAATGTCCAGCACCTTGCCCAACGCCACCACGGTCAGCCTGCACCAGCCCAGACGGCTGGCACGTAAGTCAGCGTCCGTCTCCGACAGGATATGGTGGGCGGCATAAAAGCGGCTGAAGGTTTGCGCCAGCGTAAAGGCATAGTCGCACAGAATATTCGGCGCGCGCTTATCTTCCGCCCCGGCCAACGCATCAGGCAGCGCCAGCAGCTTCAGCGCCAGTGCCCGCTCTTCTTCCGAACGGATAACCGGGGTGCCGACGCCATACCCCTCGCCTTCCGCCTTGCGCAAGATCGAATGGGTGCGCACCGCGGCATATTGCAGGTACGGCCCGGTCTTGCCTTCAAAGCGGGTAAAGCGTTCCGGATCAAAGATGTAATCGGTCAGGCGGTAATTCGACAAATCGGCGAATTTCAGCGCCGCAATGCCGATCTGCCTGGCGATTGTCGCCCGTTCTTCTGCCGTATAATCCGCGCCCAGACCGGCCTCGGTCAGGCGCTTGTCGGCTTCTTCGGTAATCATGGTGATGAGGTCGAACAGCTTCATCACCCCGCCTGCGCGGGTCTTGAACGGCTTGCCATCGGTGCCGTTCATAGTGCCGAAACCGGCATGTTCCAGCACGGCCTTGCCTTTAAGGGCGGCCTTGTCGGCAGCGCGGAAAACCTGTTCAAAATGGGTGTGCTGACGCTGATCGACGACATAGAGGATCAGGTCGGGATCAAAGCTTTTAACCCGGTCGACAATGGTGGCAAGGTCGGTGGTGCCGTACAGCGCCGCGCCGTCAGATTTGACCAGCAGCAGCGGCGGCATTTCTTTCTTGTCGTCCTCGCGCACCACGTCGATGACCCATGCGCCCTCGCTCATATGGGCAAGGCCGCGCGCCTTCAGATCCTCGACCATCGGCTGGACGAAGGCATCGGCATCGGATTCGCCCTTCCACAGATCGAAATGGACCCCCAGATTGCCATATTCGCGTTTCAGGCCTTCCATCGACACGGCGACGAACGCTTTCCACAGCGCAACATAACCGGGCCGGCCAGACTGCAAACCGGCGGTGGCCTGCCGGGCTTTTTCCAGACGTTCCGGATCAGCCTTACAGGCGGCAGACGCTTTGGGGTACAGAACCGCCAGATCGTCCATCGTCACCGGGGCCTCGTCCGGGTACGGGCCGCTATAGGTTTCGTCAAAATAGATCGGATGTGTGCCTGCCAGCTCGACTTCGCTGATAAGCTGGCCCATCTGCAGGCCCCAGTCGCCCAAATGGACGTCGCCAATGACCTTCCAGCCCTGCGCCACAAACAGACGGCGCAAAGATTCGCCAATAATGGCCGAGCGTAAGTGACCGACATGCATTGGCTTGGCGACATTGGCCCCGCCATAATCGAGCACCGCAACCTTGCCCGCACCGCTGGCCGGGCAGCCCAGCGCCGCATCAGCGGCCACCGCCGCCATGCGCAGGCTTAAGGCATCATCGGTGACATCCAGATTGATAAAACCGGGACCGGCAATCTCGACCCGGGCAAACAGCGGATGGTCTTTCAGCCGGGCGGCAATTTTTTCGGCCAGCGCGCGCGGATTGCTACGCTCAGCCTTGGCGGCGATAAACGCGCCATTGCATTGAAACTGCGCCAGATCGGGGCGATCGGAGACCTGAACCTGACCATAGCTTTCGGCCAAGCCTTCAGCCACGAACGCGGCTGACGCGATCGCGCTCAGTTCGGAAAGCAACGGCATCATGGCTCGTACTGGCCCATTTTCTTCAGGTAATCGATCTGCGCCTGGGTCAGCTGGAAACCGACAACATAATGGTAGCTGATCGGCTTCTTGCCACGCGAGGGCTTAAGCTGCACATCGTCGATATCGGCATCGGCGGTGACGTGCGAAACGCCCACCGGGAATTCGACTTCCTGCCAGTAAATCTGCTTGTCGAGCACCCGGCCATTGGTGGTCAGCGCCACGAAATAGGGCACGCGATAGGTGGCTTTTGCCCCACCGGCTGGCCGCGAGACATCGAAATGCAGCTTGATCTCGGAACGGGCCTTATTCTGCTTGGAGCGATAATCGCAATCCAGCGAGCTTTGGGTGAGCGTGGCGTTGTAGATCAGGCTGGTCGGATCCGCCTCTTTGGCGGGATCGAAAGCGGGCAGCGTCGCCGCCGCCACCAACACCACCGCGTCGGGGCATTTTTCCTTACGGTCGCTGTTGAGATAGTTGGCAATCGATTCGTAAACCGAGCACCCGCCCAACAGGCCGAGCGCCAGCAGGCACGCCGAAGCTTTTAACAAGAATGAATGTTTCATGGTCCTACCGAAACGCCAATTACGGCATTAGCCGCTTACGAAATGGCCCCAGACGAAGGGGACAGCCCAAAAAGGAGCAACCCAAGTCTCACTACCGGCCCTGTGTAGCAGCTCGTTTTCAAAAAGGCGAATGAATCCATGTCGTAAAGATGGGCAGAAACAACCTTTTCAACCGCCGGGCACGGCCCCGGCTATTTTGTCCCGCCGCACCGGGGGGCGGACAAGAATTCGCGCCTAGCGTTTAAGTCGAATATGCCATACACCAGTGCCGCACGGAGCAAGCTGGATATCATGGCTGTCTATACCGAGGTTTCGTTCGAGGATCTGGACGAATTCCTTACCCAATACGACATTGGCACACCCCTCAGTTTTAAAGGCATCGCCGAAGGGGTGGAAAATTCTAATTATTACCTCCAGACGACCCAGGGCGCTTTCATCCTCACCTTATACGAGAAACGGGTCAACGAAGCGGACCTGCCCTATTTTCTCGGCCTGCTGAAGCATCTGGCCAGCCAGGGCGTGACCTGCCCGCTGCCCATCGCCGACAAGGCTGGCAATCTGCTGGCCAATCTCAATGGCCGCAAGGCGGCGCTGGTCACCTTCCTGACCGGTCTGTCCTTACGCCGGCCCGAAGCGGTGCATTGCGCTTCCGCCGGGGCGGCGCTGGCGGCGCTGCACAAGGCGGGCCTCAGTTATGAACTGACACGGCCCAACGGTCTGGGCCCGCAAAGCTGGCGGCCGCTGGCCGAACAATGCCTTTCCCGCGCGGGCGAAGTGCAGGACGGGCTGGACGATCTGATCGCTGACGCGCTGGACAGCATTGTGCCAGCCTGGCCAAAAGATTTACCCACCGGGGTGATCCATGCCGATCTGTTTCCCGACAATGTGCTGATCATGAACGATGCGGTGTCAGGCCTGATCGACTTCTATTTCGCCTGTAACGACTATCTCGCCTATGATCTGGCCATCATGCTGAACGCCTGGTGTTTCGAGCCGGACGGCGCCTTTAACATCACCAAGGGCCAGCATCTGCTGGCAGCCTATCGCCAGCACCGCGACGTCAGTGCCGCCGAGGTCGCTGCATTACCCATTCTGGCACGCGGGGCGGCCTTGCGCTTTCTGCTCACCCGGCTATACGACTGGCTGAACCGCGATCCGTCGGCGCTGGTGCGCCCCAAGGACCCGCGCGATTATTCGCGGCGCTTGCGCTTTCACAACAAGATCCATCACGCGAGCGATTACGGCTGGTGAGCATGAATGTAGAGATTTTTACCGACGGTGCCTGTTCGGGCAATCCCGGCCCCGGCGGCTGGGCCGCGATCTTACGCGCCGGTCCGCACGAGAAAGAAATCTCGGGCGGGGACAAAGCCACCACCAATAACCGCATGGAGCTGATGGCGGCGATCGAGGCGTTCAAGGCGCTTAAAGGGCCGTGCGACGTCACCATTCACACCGATTCGCGCTATGTCTTAGATGGCGCGACCAAGTGGATGAAGAACTGGAAGCGTAACGGCTGGAAAACCGCCGATAAAAAGCCGGTCAAAAATGACGATCTGTGGCAGGCGCTGGAAATTGCTGCCGCCCCTCATGCCGTAAAATGGAACTGGGTACATGGCCATTCCGGCCACCCCGAGAACGAGCGTTGCGACGCGCTGGCCCGCGCCGCCATTCCATAACAGCCATACAGATTTTATGGATTTTTCAGGCGCAGCCCACCACGCGCCGGTTACCGTTTGTCAGCTATGCGGACAAATTTACGCCTTCTTGTTGCATGTCAACACCTCCGTAACAC
>JBAVPS010000151.1:0-3962 GCA_049693315.1 Rhizomicrobium sp.
CCATCGGAATCTTCGCTTCCAGCCGCTGATTCATGCGCGATTCCTTACCCAGGGCAAATGTCAGCGGCTTGCCATCGGGGCCGAGCACGGGTGCGGGCGAATCAACCGGTAGCCGTTTATCGGGCGGCTGAATCATGCCATCGTGACCAATGGCGACGGTATGGTTTTGCTCGTCCACCCCGGCGATTTTGGTTTCGTCAGCATTGATGGTCTGGATGGTACCGTGTTCGATATGCACCAGTTTATGGGTTTTGCCGCTATCGATGTTGGCGGTGAAGATATCCTTCGCGGCGGCGGAATTGCTGTCGCCGACCTCGTAATAGACCTGACGGCTTTTGCGCCCGACAAACAGCAGGTGGACCTTGCCGGTGACAATGGTTTTGAGCGCGTGAGTCTTTAAATCGACCGCGGCGATGCCATCCGGTGTGGTGATGACCATCTTGTCGCCCTCGGGCGTGATGGCATTGAAGTTGAAATACATGCTGAGACTGCCGGGCTGGTCGGTCAGCCGGATGATGCGATGACCTGTCGCAGGATCGACCCAATCGCGCGGCAGATCCGCAGCCATGGCTCCGGCGAGCGACAGCGACAGTCCAGCCAACACCCAGCGCATTTTGGCTAGATGTTTGTTACGCAATAGAAATTTCTGCTGTGCGCACATACGCGTTTCCCCTTAAATTTTCTTCGTCTTTAGCGTGATTGGTACTGTTCCATATTATGAGAAGCAAGTCCGCGGTGGCATTTTGGCTTTCACAACTTTTGTGATGCGTTTTTGCGTCTCAAAGCTCTGGTTTTTGAATCCCATATGATGGTAGCTTTCGGTATAAATTGAAAAACAAGATGTTCGCCGGTGTGGCTTTTAAAAGCGATGCGACCGGAAATGGGCATCGGGGGGGAGTATTTGGCCGTGAAGTCCGTCTTTGGCAGGGGGCCGCGAAACGCCGTCATCAATCGCCGCAGCGTGCTGCAGGCTGGGTTGGTGGCGGCGGCTTTGCCTGCGGTGATGCCGTCTGCGGCAGCGGGTGCGGCGGAATATGAGCCGATCGCATTGTGGCCGGGGGATTCGCCCGGTGGCACCGCACATCCCGTTGTCCAGAAAATCACGCCCCGCGGACCTGCGGCGTATGATCGTGTGATTGATGGGGTCAATCCGCCGATGCTGGCGTTGTTCCGCCCGGCCCGGCCCAATGGCACGGCGATTTTGCTGGCGCAGGGTGGTGGCTATGTTCACATCGCGCAAAGTGCAGCGGTAATCAAATCCCTCACCGATAAGGGCATTACGGTGTTCGATCTGTCCTATCGCCTGCCCGGTGATGGCTGGAATGCCGGGCCGCTGGTCCCGCTACAGGATGCCCAGCGGGCCATGCGCCGCATCCGGGCGCGGGCGGTGCAGGATGGCATTTTGCCGAACCGCATTGGCGTGATGGGCTTTTCTGCTGGCGGCCATGTCGCCGCATCGCTGGCCACACGTTTTGGTTTTGCCGCCTATGATGCGGTGGATGGCGATGATGCGCTGTCGGCCCGGCCGGATTTTGCCTGTCTGTCCTGCCCGGTCATCACCATGGAAGCGCCTTTTGCTCATGGCGGTTCGCGCCAGAAGCTGCTGGGGCCGGCCCCCACGTCCGAGGCTATGGCGCGTTATTCCTGTGAAAAGCAGGTCAGCAAGGAAACGCCGCCCTGTTTTCTGGTTCATGCCGATGACGATGGTGTTGTTCCGGCGGACAATAGTCTGAAAATGGTTGCCGCCTTACGACAGGTCAGGGTCCCCGCCGAGCTGCATCTGTTCCGCGAAGGCGGGCATGGCATGGGAACCAATCTGCCCAAGGATTTGCCGGCATCGACATGGCCCGCACTGCTGTTCGCCTGGATGGAACGTTACGGCTATCTGGGGCCATCACCACAAAACGCATGAGAATCTGCCACGTTTTAACAGCGCAAGAATAAAAGTCAGGGAGTAACCAGTGCCAAATCTTGTTCATGGTATCGAAGCGGCCACTGTCCGCAAAACGATCGAAAAGCTCATCTCCAATCTGGTCGACATCAAAGACAGTGACGGCAAATTCCTGCTGCGGCTGGAGGATGGCCGGGTCATCGACACCAAAGGGTGGAATGATTGGGAATGGACCCATGGCGTTGGTCTGTTCGGCCTGTTCAAGTTCTGGGAACTGACCGGTGATGCGCATACCCTGGACATTATTCAGAAATGGTTCCGGGATCGTCTGGCCGCCGGTACCCCGACCAAGAATGTCAATACCATGGCGGCCTTTCTGACCGGGGCCAATCTGGTCGAACATGTCGGCGATCGCTCGTTAGTGCCATACCTTGATGTCTGGGCCGAATGGGTGATGCGCGACATGCCGCGCACCGAAGAAAACGGGTTGCAGCACATCGTTTTCAACAGTGTCAACCCGCAGCAGATGTGGGACGACACCCTGATGATGAGCGTGCTGCCGCTTGCCAAGATCGGTCTGTTGTTCGACCGGCCCTTGTATGTCGAAGAGGCGCAGCGTCAGTTTCTGATCCACACCAAATATCTTGCGGATCGTCAGACCGGTTTATGGTTCCACGGCTGGACGTTTGAAGGGCGGCATAATTTTGCCAATGCCCGTTGGGCGCGCGGCAATTCCTGGGTGACGATTTCGATCCCGGAATTCATCGAGATGCTCGATCTGCAACCCGGCGATCATGTCCGCGAATTCCTGATCGAAACCCTGAAGGCGCAGGTGGTTGCGCTGGCCAAATATCAGGATGAAGGCGGGCTGTGGCACACGCTGATTGATGATCCGACCTCGTATCTGGAATCCTCGGCAGCGGCGGGCTTTGCCTATGGCATTCTGAAGTCGGTGCGCAAGGGGTATCTTGACCCGTGCTTTGCTGAAACCGGAATCAAGGCGATCAAGGCCGTGCTGGCCAATATTGATGCCGATGGCGAGCTGAAGAATGTCTCCTTCGGCACCCCGGTGTTCGACACGCTGCAAGGCTACAAAGATGTTGCCCTGACGTCGATGCCCTATGGCCAGGCAATGGCCATGCTTGCGCTGACCGAGTTTTCAACGCTTTACATCTGATCGGAACGTCCATGGCTACGCGTGAAGTTCGTCCTATTCACTATATTGCCTATGGTTTAAGCGATATCCTGGGTGCTGGCTCGATGGCCGTGGTGGCCGGGTGGGTGCTGTTCTTTTATTCGACCTTTTGCGGTCTTTCTGCTCTGCAGGCTTCGGCGATTTTTGCCATTGCCCGTCTGCTCGATGCCGTGTGGAGCCCGCTGATCGGTCACGTTTCCGATGCGTTAAGTGGTACAGCATTGGGGCGGCGTTTCGGACGGCGGCGGTTCTTCCTGCTGCTTGCCTTGCCGCTGCTACCCAGTTTTGCGTTCATGTGGGTCAGCGGGCACAGCTTTCTCTATTACGTTTGTACCTATGTCTTTTTCGAGCTGACCTACGCCACCGTCATGGTGCCCTATGGCACGCTGGCGCCGGAAATGACCGACAATTATAAAAAACTCAGCATTTTCGCCGGTGTGCGTATGCTGTTTGCGCAGGTGTCGGCCATTCTGGCGGGGATTCTGCCCAAGCTGATTATCACCGCGCTGGGGGGCAAGGATACGCCGGATACCTTCCTGTATATGGGTGTCATCTTCTCGGTGCTGTTCATGCTGGTCGTGCTGACAACCTATCTGTTCAGCTGGGAGCGGGCGGATGATGCCCGTACGGTGAAGCGTAACACCAAGCTGATCGATGTTTTTGCCGGGCTTTATCGCAATGTCGGATCGACCATGCGGGTACGGACGTTCCGCCAGCATCTCGGTATGTATCTCGGTGGCTATATCTGTCAGGATATTTTCAACGCCGCCTTCACCTATTTCGTGGTTTTTGCCATGGGCAGTTCTGTTGCACTGGCCTCGACCATGATGGGGGCAATGGCCTTTTCGCAGTTGATTGCCGTGGCAGTGTTCATTC
>JBAVPS010000152.1:0-2324 GCA_049693315.1 Rhizomicrobium sp.
ATGTTACGCACATGGGGTCAATCGCTTAAGGAGCATGACAATGACCATAAAGTTTCGGGCCGCCGCCCTGGCAACCGCGATGGCTGTCACCATGATCGGCGGCAGCGTTCTGGCCGCATCTGCCAAAAGCGCGGCCCCGCCGGATCAGGACCCCTATGGCTATTACAGCAAATACGACCATGACGGATATTACGACCGCGATGGCAATTATGTGCGCTATGCCGATCAGAAGCGCCGCCCCCCTGCCCCGCCCCCACCGCCGCAGGCCAGCAGCGCACCGCCGCCGATGGTCTATGAAGACACCCAGTATGCCGAGCAGTGCCGCAAGAGCAACAATGTCGCCGGAACCCTGTTCGGCGCGTTGGCTGGCGGCCTGATCGGTGGCGCGGCCAGCCATGGCGGCGGTGGTGCCGTGGTCGGCGGTGTCATCCTGGGCGGTCTGGTTGGCAACGCACTGACCCGCGACATGCCGTGCGAAGATCATCCGCGCGCCATGCGGGTCTATGCCGAAGGCCTCAACGGCCCGGTAGGTGGCACCTATCGCTGGAACAACGATGACGATTACGGCGATTTCGTCCCGCGCGAAGAATTTGTCCGCCGGGGCTATACCTGCCGCAGCTTTACCGAAACCAGCTACATTCATGGCCAGCGCTACACCCGGTCGGGCACAGCCTGCCGGATGAATGATGGCAACTGGCATTTCGACTAATGTCATAATGCGCCTGACACGGGGCGGCGGATTGATCGCTGCCCCCCCTTTTTTTTTGCGTCAGGCGCAAAGCCCATCGATAAACTTTTAAAAAATTATGCAGGGCCTATAGTAGCCCCGGCAGCGCGGCACGGATCATAAATATGGCGGATAGTTGGACCATCAATGTCGGCGGGCAGATTTACGGCCCCTATACGACACAGGAAATGGGCAGCTTTACCGGCGAAGGCCGCCTGGCACCCTATTCTCAGGTCGCCCCCAGTGGCAGCAACGACTATCATCCGGCCAACAGCTATGCCGAACTGGCGGCGTTGTTCACCCCTGCGGATGCCAGCAAGGCCATACCGACCCCGCTTTCGACGGAGGATGTCGGCGGGCTGGCCCGCTATGTCATCGTCGCCGATATGAAATCACGTTCCATCGCCGGAATTGAAAATGAGATTGCGCAATTCGGCACCTCCTATCCGCTGACCTCCCAATCCTGGGTGCTGGTCAGCGAAAGTCCGCTCAACCTGATCCGCAACGCGCTGATGCAGCTGATCGGCAATGTCGATCATCTCTTCATTGTCGATGTCACGCATAACAAGGCGGTGTGGTTCAATTACGGACCCGAAGCCGAAAGCCGCATCCGTCAGACCTGGCTCAAGGCTTAAAAATACACTCTTTTCAAGACGGTCGCCGCTATTTTGAGCGCAGGGCCGCCTCTTTAGCCAGCCGACCACCTGATCTGTCTGCGCAATTAACCAAGGCGGTAATTGCTGTGCCGCCACGGTGCACATGTCGCAAAAAATACACCTCCAGAGCGTGGGCTTCTTGCTAAGATTCTTCCTGTCAGTGTGATTCTCATTGTTTCGGGCAACGAGCGCAAAAGCAGAATCCGGTTTTGCGCGTACGCTTGCGACAAAACAGAAGACCTGAGCGGCAGACCGATCGCCTATTCTTATCGTTTATGAACGGCTGCAACTTAGGTCATTGGGTTTCTCATTTTGGCGACGGGGGGCAATGAGCAGACTTCGCCGCGGACATACCAAACAAACGGAGCTGGGCCCGAAAGCCCTTGGTGCCCCGGTACACTGCCATCACCCCAAAAATCTGACCATATCGCTGCGCAAAAGCGCGTTGATCTTCAACGCCATTTCCATCGAGGGTATCCCATGGCCAAGCGTCAGGCGCGCTATAAGGCGCGTGTGTTTTCCTATGCCCAAAGCGAAAACGTCCATTGTCTGTTTCCGCCTACGGTAACCCGCCACGAAAGCGAGGCACCCACCCGCGACCGCAAATATGTCAAGAATATCCGGGCGATGAGCGCCGTTCAGCAGTCGCTGATCGATGCCATTGATGAAAGGGCCGTGGTGCTGGCCTTAGGCCCTGCCGGAACCGGTAAAACCTATATTGCCATCGCCAAGGCGGTGGAGGCGCTGGAAGCGGGCCGCATCTCGCGTGTGGTGCTGTCACGCCCGGCAGTGGAAGCGGGGGAAAGCCTGGGCTTTCTGCCCGGCGACATGCAGGAAAAGCTCTCGCCCTATCTCAGACCGCTCTACGACGCGCTGACCGAGCGGCTTGGTACCAAGCGGCTCAAAACCATGCTGGCCGAAGGCGTGATCGAAATCGCCCC
>JBAVPS010000153.1:0-4050 GCA_049693315.1 Rhizomicrobium sp.
GCTTAAACGGGCCGGATACAATAAGTTTCGTCGTTTTGATTAGAGCGATGTTAACCAGACCTGTTGGCAATATTATTAAGGCAAGGCGTTTATTCTGAGCCAGTGGTGCCAATATTGGAGCATGACGAATATGGGCGAAGAACGCAGAGGCCGTGTCAGTTATGTGATCGGGCCAGATGGCAGCCCGTTGACGCTGGCTGATTTGCCGCCGCCCAATACCCGGCGCTGGGTCATCCGGCGTAAGGCGGAAGTGGTCGCAGCCGTGCGCGGTGGCTTGCTGAGTTTAGATGAGGCCTGCCGTCGCTATACCCTGACGGTGGAAGAATTCCTCGCCTGGCAGCGATCGATCGATCGTTTTGGTCTGCCGGGCTTGCGTGCGACGCGTGTTCAGCAGTATCGCAACTGATGAATTGTCGCAGTCCGGCACATAACGATATTTTTTCTTAGTTCGTTAAGCTGACTTTTACCCGATGGGCGGCAATGTTTGCCTAGTAGAGGCGAAGCGGTCCGGGGGGTTGGCAACATCTCCTCGGTATTTCGCCTTTTGGTTGCGAGGGGATGACAGCGGTGCAAGATTGGGTCAAAGCGGTTGGGGCTGCGCGATTTGGCGTCATGGCGGGTGTTGCCGCAGCTTTGACGGTTTTCTTTCTATATGTTGCCGGTGCCATCTCGGAGCCACCGAAATCCATTCTCTATTCCGGGCTTGAACAGCGTGATGCTTCTGCCGTGGTGGCCAAGCTCGACGCGCTCAATATCAAATATGAAACTAAGGGCGACGGCAGCACAATTTTGGTGCCCGCGGATCAGGTAACCAAGCTGCGCATGCAGATGGCGCAGGACAATTTACCGGCGGCTGGTGTCGGTTACGAGATCTTCGACAAGTCAGACACCTTCGGCGCAACAGCATTTGTTCAGAATATCAATAAGTTACGCGCGATGGAGGGTGAGCTGGCGCGCACCATCCATACTATCGACGGTATCGATTCCGTGCGCGTGCATCTGGTGGTGCCGGAGCGTGAAATATTTTCGCGTGAAGCGCAGTCGCCTTCGGCCTCGGTGATGGTCAAAACCCGCGGCGTCCTTGGGCGCGAGCAGGTCGGGGCGATCCAGCATCTGGTCGCGGCGGCGGTGGTGGGCCTCAAGCCCGGCCGGGTTGCCATCATCGATGACAAGGGTAATCTGCTGGCGGGCGGTGAGGAAAAGACCGGGGCGGATGCCATTGCTGCCGATCAGGAGCAGAACACCACTTCATTTGAAGATCGCTTGCGTCAACGGGTGGAATCTATTGTCGAAAGCGTCGTCGGTCAGGGCCACGCCCGCGTACAGGTCACCGCCAATATCGACTATAATCATGTCAGCGAGACCAGCGAGACCTTCGATCCCGATTCCAAGGTGGTCCGTTCGGCCTCGACGGTGGAAGCCAATTCCAACGAAACCGACCGCTCCAACGCCACCTCGGTCGGCAATGCCATGCCGGGCGCGCAGGCGCAGGGCGGTGCCGGAACCCAGTCGGCCACCGGCAACACGGAAGAAACCACCAATTACGAGATTTCCAAGGTCACCCGCACCAACACCAACGATCCGGTGTCGGTCAAACGGTTATCTATTGCTGTGGCGGTCGATGGCGTCGTGGCGGAAAATGGCACCTATAAACCCCGCAGCGCCAAGGACATGCAGCAGATCGATGCCCTGGTGAAATCGGCCATTGGCTATGATCAGGCACGCGGCGATCAGGTTCAGGTCATCAATATGCCGTTCGCCCGGGTCGATACCGGTTTGGGCACGGCGGCGGCGGAACCGTTCCTCGGCCTTGACGGTCCGGCCTGGTTCAAGATTATCGAAGTGGCGATTCTGTCTCTGACGGCATTGCTGATTGGGCTGTTCGTGTTGCGCCCGTTGATCATCCGTATGTTCAGCACAACGCAAGCCCGCAAGGTTGAAGCAGCCGCCGAAGCGGCGGCCGAAGGTGCTGCGGCCGAGGAGGGGCCCAAAAAACCCGAAAGCATGATCGATATTTCCCGTATCGAAGGCCAGGTGCGCGAATCGTCCATCCGTAAGGTTGGCGAAGTGGTCAACGCGCATCCGGAAGAAGCTTTGGCCATTATTCGCAACTGGATCCACCAACCGTCGTAAAAGATCATGGCCTCATCCTCAAAAGCCGTCCCCAAAAGCGAAGCGAGTGGTCAGCTCTCCGGTATGGAGAAGGCGGCTATTGTTATGCTGTCTTTGGGCGAAGAATATTCGGCGCCAATCTGGCAGGCGCTCGACGACGAAGAAATCAAGGATCTGTCCCAGGCGATGTCCAACCTGGGTACCATCAACGCGGATATGGTCGAAAAGCTGCTGGTCGAATTCGTCTCGCAGATGTCGGTGACCGGTTCGCTGATGGGCTCGTTCGAAGCGACCGAGCGCATGCTCTCGCACATTCTGCCGCCGGAAAAGGTCGCCCAGATCATGGACGAAATCCGTGGTCCGGCCGGGCGCACCATGTGGGACAAGCTGGCCAACGTCAACGAAGTGGTGCTGGCGAACTACCTCAAGAACGAATATCCGCAGACGGTTTCGGTGGTATTGTCCAAGATTAAACCCGACCATTCCGCCCGTGTGCTGGCCGCGTTGCCGGATGAATTCGCCTTGGAGGTGGTGCAGCGCATGCTGCGGATGGAAAGTGTGCAGAAGGATATTCTCGATAAGGTGGAGAAAACCCTCAGGGTCGAGTTCATGTCGAACCTGGCGCGCACCCAGCGGCGCGATTCCCACGAACATATGGCGGAAATCTTCAACAATTTTGACCGCCAGACTGAAACCCGCTTCATGACATCGCTGGAAGATCGCAACCGTGACTCGGCCGAGCGTATCAAGGCCTTGATGTTCACCTTTGAAGATCTGGGCAAGCTCGACCCCGGTTCGATCCAGACGCTGCTGCGCCATGTCGAAAAGGAAAAGCTGGCGCTGGCGCTCAAGGGGGCCAACGACAAGCTGCGCGATCTGTTCTTCTCGAATATGAGCGAGCGTGCCGGCAAAATCCTGCGCGAGGATATGGAGGCTCTGGGGCCGGTTCGCCTCAAAGATGTCGACGAGGCGCAGATGCGTATGGTCAATACCGCCAAGGAACTGGCTGGCAAGGGCGAAATCATGATCGCCTCGTCCAAGCAGGAAGAAGACGAGTTGGTGTATTAGGATGGTTGATGTCGTCAAAACCATGAAAAAGTTCACCTTCGACACGGAGTTCCGTGGCACGAAGGATGTCTTCGAGGATACGGCACGCGCCCGGCAGCGTAAAAGTCTGACGCAGGACGAAATCAATCAGATGTGCGCTGCCGCGCGTCAGGAGGGGGTAACCTCCGGCGAGGTGCGGGCCGCCGAAAAAACGGCTGCTGCGGTCGAAGTGCTGGGGCGTAATGTGCGCGATTTGCTGGGAAAATATCACAGCGAGATCGAGCATGTCCGTCAGGAAGCGGTGCACTGTGCCCTGGTCGTGGCGCGCAAGCTGGCCCGTGGCGCGTTGGAAAGCTGCCCCGAGGCAGAAGTGGAAGAAGCTTTGCGTGCGGCCATTTGCGAAGCGGTTGGCGAACCCAAGCTGGTTTTGCGGGCTTCGCCCCCCGTGGTAGAGATCTTATCCGAACGGCTGGATGAGATTGCCCAATCGGCGGGGTATAGTGGTCAGCTTGTCGCTTCGGCGGATCCGGCCTTGTCCGGGCCGGACTGCCGGATTGAATGGCCGGGGGGCGGTCTCGAACATAACCTCGAAACAGTTGAGGCTGCGATTGCGGATATTATTGAGCGCCGGTTTGCGCGCAAGCAGGCCGGTGGGTGAAAGGATAAGTCATGGCGGGAAATGACGATGTAGATTTGCCGGACCTCTCTCAGGATGCAGAGGGTACTGGCGGTCAGCCGCTTTTGACCGGTTCGTCCATCAAGGACGATGATGTCAAGCGCAGCGCACAGGATCTGGAAGCGGTTTTCGACGTGCCGGTTACGGTTTCGGCCGTGCTGGGCAAGACCGCAATGGAAGTCAGCCACTTGCTGAAGCTGGGCAAGGGCACGGTG